>NZ_JAUQTX010000070.1:0-27026 GCF_059803775.1 Azospirillum sp. UFLA03-27
CCCTCGACGTTGCCGCCCTGCTCCACCGCCAGATCGATCAGCACCGAGCCCGGCTTCATCGACGCCACATGCTCGCGTGTCACCAGGATCGGCGCCTTGCGCCCGGGGATCAGCGCCGTGGTGATGACGATGTCCTGCTTCTTGATGTGCTCGGCCACCAGCGCCGCCTGCTGGCGCTTGTAGTCGTCCGACATCTCCTTGGCGTAGCCGCCCGACGTCTCGGCCTGTTTGAACTCCTCGTTCTCGACCGCGACGAAGCTGCCGCCAAGGCTCTGCACCTGCTCCTTGACCGCCGGGCGCACGTCGGTCGCCGAGACGATGGCGCCCAGCCGCTTGGCCGTGGCGATGGCCTGCAGCCCGGCGACGCCGACGCCCATGATGAAGGCGCGGGCCGGCGGCACCGTGCCCGCCGCGGTCATCATCATCGGATAGGCCCGGCCATACTCGCTGGCGGCATCGACCACCGCCTTGTAGCCGGCGAGGTTGGCCTGGGAGGACAGCACGTCCATGACCTGGGCGCGGGTGATGCGCGGCATGAACTCCATGGCGAAGGCGTTCACCCCGGCCGCGGCGTAGGCCGCCACGTGGTCGCGGCTGTTGTAGGGGTTGAGGATGGCGAACAGCAGCGCGCCGCGCTTGATCAGCGCCAGCTCGTCGAGGTCCCCTTCCCCGGACAGCAGCGGGCGCTGCACCTTCAGCACGATGTCGGCGTCGGCCAGCGCCGACGCGGCGTCCGGCGCGATCTCCGCGCCGGCGTCCTGATAGACCCGGTCCGGCAGGTTCGAGCCCAGACCGGCCCCGGTCTCGACCACGACGTCGAGACCGAGACCTTTGATCTTCTTGACGGTTTCCGGAGACGCCGCGACGCGATTCTCGCCCGCGCGCCGCTCCCTGGGTATGGCGATTTTCATGGTTGTTGATTGCCTCCCAAAGCAATCGGCAGGACGAGGCGTCAGCGCTCCGGCCTCGACGGCGGGCGGCCTCGGCGGGCGGCCCGCCGGTCAAAATCTCGAATGATGTCGGTGCCGGCCAGCGACGAGGCGTGGTCCGGCGTCAGGCCTGCAGGGCGGCGGAGCGGTCACCCGGGATGGATGCGGGTGACCGCCTCCGGATCACCGCCGCCGACATGGGAAGGTTGCCCCGGGCACGACCGCCTGGGGCACCGTCGTCCGTCATTGAGCCGCGGCGACGGGATAGCTGACGACCTCGCCCGCCCCGGCGTCCGGCGGGGCGGCGTCGAGTTGCGCCTTGATGAGATCGCGCACGCTGACCACGCCGACCAGCGAGGCGCCGTCCAGAACGGGGACGTGACGAATGGTATGCTCGTCCATCAGCTGGAGCACGTGGCGGACGGAATCGCCCGGCGCGCAGCAGACGGGATGGTGGCTCATCACCGCCGTGACCGGCAGGGACAGGATGCCCGGCCCGCGGTCGGTCAGGCTGCGCACGATGTCGCGTTCGGAAATCACCCCGACGACCGTGTTGCCCTCGGTCCGGCAGACGTCCTTGACCACCAGCGCGCCGGTGTTTTCGGCCTTCAGAAGACGCAACGCCGTTTCCACGGTTTCGTTGATGCGCACCGTGCCGATGCGCGTCCCCTTCCGGCGGAGAATGTCTTCAACCCTCATGACGCTCCTCCTGTGAAGCGATTGTCCGGCCCCTCGGCGTTGCTTCGCTGCGTCGTTGGGGGCGTTGGTTTCTGTGTGCGGGGCCGGACGGTGTCCGCCCTACTGGGCGGCGACCGCGGGTGCGGCCTCGGACGACGCCCGCTGCGGGCGGGTGTAGCAGTCGGCGATCTCGCCGCGCTGGCGGACGAGGGCCAGGACCACGTCGATGGTCGGGGTCGCCACGCCGACCATGCGGCCCATCTCCTGGACTACCGACAGCAGGGCGTCGATCTCCATCGGACGGCCGCGCTCCAGATCCTGGAGCATGGAGGTCTTGTGCGCGCCGACCGCGCCGGCGCCGTTGATGCGGCGCTCCACATCCACCCGGAAATGCACGCCCAGACGGTCGCCGATCTCCTTGGCCTCAAGCATCATCGCCTTGGCGACGGCGCGGGTTTCCGGATCGGAGCAGATGACGTCCAGCGTGGCGTGGGTGAGCGCGCTGATCGGGTTGAAGCAGAGGTTGCCCCACAGCTTCAGCCAGATCTCATCGCGGATGCGGTCGAGCACCGGGGCGCGCAGGCCGCCGGCCTCCATCGCCGCGCTGAGCTTCTTCACGCGGTCGGACTGGCTGCCGTCCGGCTCGCCCAGCGAGAACTTGTCGCCGTAGATGTGCTGAATGACGCCGGGTTCGACGACTTCGGTCGCGGGGTAGACGACGCAGCCGATGGCGCGCTCCGGGCTCAGGCCGTTCCACTGGATGCCGCCCGGATCGACAGTGTCGAGCACACGGCCTTCGAACTCGCCGCCGTTCTTGTAGAAGTACCAGTAGGGGATGCCGTTGACCGCGGTGACCACGGCGGTGTCCTTGCCGAGCAGCGGCTGGATGGCGTTGACGACGCTGGGAACGGAGTGGGCCTTCAGACCAATGATGACGTAGTCCTGCGGGCCGAGTTCCGCCGCGTTGTCGGTGCAGCGGGGGTGGACGACCGTTTCTTCCTCTCCGACGATCAGCTTCACGCCGTTCTCACGCATGGCCGTGAGGTGGGCGCCGCGCGCCACGAGGCTGACATCCGCGCCGGCCTGGTGGAGACGCACACCCAGATACCCGCCGATGGCCCCGGACCCAAAGATGCAGATCTTCATAACCCGTTTCCTCTCCCCCAATTATCGGCCACGCGCCGCGCAGCCTTTGCAGTAACCCCAATCAATCAGCACACCGAACAAATACGGAGTTTGGTATACCAGATACCAGATGTCAACTGGCAAAATAGACCCTGTCGAGGGAGGGGCATGATCCGGAATCGGGCGAGAATCCTGGGTTTTCCAACGAAAGTTCGAGCATGGAAAACCGGACGCCCGGCCCGTCCGGACGCCCGGTTCGCGGGTCCATCCGGCGCGTGGGATCAGGTGAGCGGCAGGACGAGTTGGAACGCCTTAACCGTCATGCGCTTGCGGTGATAGAAGCGGTGCGCGTCGCCGCGCTGGACGCCGGAGATGATTTCCATCTGGGCGCAGCCCTTTTCGCGGGCCTGACCGGCCAGCCAATCGAACAGCTTGTCGCCCAGACCGAAGGAACGGTGCTTCGGCGAGGTGACGAGGTCCTCAACATACATATAGCGACCGCGCGACAGCGTCTCGTGAACGCGGAAGCCGCCGCAGCCAGCCACCTCGCCGTCGATGCGCAGGAGCGCCATGTTGTAGCCGTCCTCCATCTGGCGGCGGATCTGGGCGGCGTAGGCGACGGGGTCGGTCATGTGGGTGCGCAGTTCCTTCACCACCGCATAGCTGTCGGCGATGTCTGCGTCGGTCTTCGCCAGAGTGATCTCGATGGTGTGCTGGTCGGCAGCGTTCTGTTCGGCGATCCGCTGGTCCATCGTGCGTAACTCCCGTTTTTTTGTGTGTTCGAGGGACTCTATTCGTCTCTCTGGTATTTGGTATACCAGATAATCCGTGCAGGAAGCAACCGACCTTATGGTGCAGCTGCGCAAAGTCCCTCGAAATCACCCGGGCTTCGTCGTCCGAGCCCCGGTCAGGCGCGCATCAGGGCCTGGAGATGGGCGGCGCACCCTTCGGCGAGCCCCACCATGTCGTAGCCGCCCTCCAGCACCGTCACGACGCGGCCGTCGCACAACCGGTCCGCCGCCTCCACCAGCTTGCGCGTCGCCCATTCGAAATCCGGGCCGGTGAAGTTCAGCGACGCCAGCGGGTCGCGGGCGTGGGCGTCGAATCCGGCGGAGATCAGGATCAACTCCGGCTGGAACTCCTCCAGCGCAGGGAGAATGCGGCGCTCCATCGCTTGGCGGAACTCCACCGTCCCGGAGTGGGGCGGCAGCGGTGCGTTGACGATGTTGTCGGCGACTCCGGTCTCGCTTATCGCGCCGGTGCCGGGATAGAGCGGCGACTGGTGGGTTGAGGCGAAGAACAGGTCGGCGTCGTCCCAGAACATCGCCTGGGTGCCGTTGCCGTGGTGCACGTCGTAGTCGACTACGGCCACACGGGTCAGACCGCGCCGCTTGCGGGCGTGCTCGGCACCGACCGCCACATTGTTGAAGACGCAGAAGCCCATGGCGCGGGCCGGCTCGGCGTGGTGGCCGCAGGGGCGGACCGCGCAGAAGGCGTTCTTCGCCGTCCCGTCCAGCACCGCGTCCACCGCCGCGCAGACCGCGCCGGCGGCCCGCAGGATCGCCGAGCGTGAGGTGGGGGACAGCACGGTGTCGGCGTCCAGCCGGGCATGGCCGCTGTCCGGGACTGCGTTCAGCACCGCGTCCACATAGGCCGGGTCGTGCACCCAGCGCAGCTGCTCGACCTCCGCCTCCGGGGCCTCGAAGCGGGGCAGATCGCGGAACTCGTCGCGGTCCAGAACCTCCCACACCACGGCGATTCGCTCGGGACGCTCCGGGTGCCCCGGGCCGGTGTCGTGCGCCAGGAAGTCCGGATGGGTGAAAATGGCGGTGGTCATCGAGTCTTCTCCTCCCCTGTACCGATGATTTGAAGCTGGTCGCTCGCGCGACGGCACGGAAGCGGAATGTCATCCCGAGTCGACGCGCGCTCTTGCCTTACATGTATACCAGATACCAGAACGGGCCAAATCGCTTTGCTAACCAACCGTCAGCACCACCACCGTCCAAGCGTAAGAACCCCCATTCAGACAAAGGCTATTAACGCTTCCGGAAGTGGTAGAGCGGCCCTCGCACGCCGAGTCTGTTTGTTACGCTGACAAACAGCTTGCGCCGGAAACTGTATCTGGCATACCATATCTCTAATGCCAAAAACGCTCACCCCGCGAGCTTAAACCGCCCACACCAAGCGGTCGGTTCGACGGTCAAGCCAAGGCGATGGAGACGACCCGGCACACCACGGGAAAATCTCCGGTCAAAAGAACAAAAACAACCCGACTCAAAAAAGCAAAAGACCGCTTCGCAAAGAGATCGCTTCTAGGAGGAGAGAAATGCACCAAGCCCTCACGGAGGCCCCGAAGGGGCCCCTCGGTGGCCGCTGGTTCCAGCTCGTCATCGGCGTCATCTGCATGTCGATGATCGCGAACCTGCAGTATGGCTGGACTCTGTTCGTCGAGCCCATCGACCAGAAGCATGGCTGGGGCCGTGCGGCCATCCAGGTGGCCTTCACCATCTTCGTCGTCATGGAAACCTGGCTGGTTCCCGTCGAAGGCTGGTTCGTCGACAAGTTCGGCCCGCGCATCGTCGTCCTGATCGGCGGCGTGTTCTGCGCCGCGGCCTGGGCGGTCAATTCGGTGGCCGACTCGCTCGCCATGCTCTATCTCGGCGCGGCGCTGGGCGGCATCGGCGCCGGTGGCGTCTACGGCACCTGCGTCGGCAACGCACTGAAGTGGTTCCCCGACCGCCGCGGCCTCGCCGCCGGCCTGACCGCCGCCGGGTTCGGCGCCGGCTCGGCCCTCACGGTTGTTCCCATCGCCAACATGATTCACTCCTCGGGCTATGAAGCCACCTTCATGACCTTCGGCATCGGCCAGGGCGCGGTGATCCTCGCGCTGGCATGGTTCCTGGCGTCGCCGAAGAAGGGGCAGGTTCCGGAGGTCTCCCGGTCGTCGGTCTCGCAGACCCGTGAGAGCTACACCCCGGTCCAGATGCTGAAGACTCCCGTCTTCTGGGTCATGTACGCCATGTTCGTGATGGTGGCAGCGGGCGGCCTGATGGCGACCGCGCAGCTCGGCCCGATCGCCAAGGACTTCCACCTGGACGGCGTGCCGGTCAGCATCATGGGCCTGACCCTGCCGGCACTGACCTTCGCCCTGTCGATCGACCGCGTGCTGAACGGCGTCACCCGCCCCTTCTTCGGCTGGGTGTCGGACCACATCGGCCGCGAGAACACGATGTTCATCGCCTTCGCCCTGGAGTGCGTCGGCATCCTGGCGCTGAACCAGTGGGGCCACAACCCCGTCGCCTTCGTGATCCTGACGGGTCTGGTGTTCTTCGCCTGGGGTGAGATCTACAGCCTGTTCCCGGCGCTGTGCGGCGACTCCTTCGGCTCGAAGTTCGCCACCACCAACGCCGGCCTGCTGTACACCGCCAAGGGCACCGCGTCGCTGGTCGTTCCCTTCGCCAACGTGGCGGTCGCCTCGACCGGCAGCTGGCAGGCGGTGTTCTTCTTCGCCGCTGCGGTCAACGGCATCGCCGCCCTGCTGGCCATTTTCGTCCTGAAGCCGATGCGCGCCCGCCAGATCACCGAGAGCCTGCCGGCCTCGAAGCTGGCGGCGGAGCCGGCCCAGTAAGGCAACGGACGCACCATCAGCACCCGAACGCAATCGGGCCGGGAAATTTCCCGGCCCGATTTGCTTTTGGGGAAAAGCTTTGTGGGAAAAAAAGTCAGAGCCCGCGCGGGAACGATGCCCAGGACGGGCCCCCCTCGATCTCTTCCTGCTTCTCGTGCGCCTTCTTGACCCAGCGCAGATGGCCGGGCGACCAGGGATCGCGGGCCGGCATGCCGGCGGTGGCGACCTCGGCGGTCAGAATCCGCGCCACAACAATGGCGAAGCCCGACAGCAGCATGGACAGAAGAACGATGGCGAGCATGCTTTGATTCCCGGATGAGCCGCACGCGGAGTCAGGCGTGCCTGATTCCGCAATGCAGCATACATAGGCCGTTCGGCCAGGGGAATCGAGTCCGCCACCCAAAGCGCGGCGCTTCGCCGCGCTACAGCATCTCCAGCGGGCGCGGCCCACGGGGCGGCGGGAAGGCCCGGTCGAGGTCCGCGAGATCCTGCTCGTCGAGCCGCAGGTCGGCGGCGGCCCGGTTGTCGCGGACATGGGCAAGGTCCGACGCCTTGGGGATGGCGATCACCCCATCCTGGCGCAGCAGCCAGGCCAGCCCGACCTGGGCCGGGGTCGCGCCGTGCCGGTCAGCGACGCGGCGAAGCTCCGGATGGCGCAGCATCCGCCCCTGCTCGATCGGCGAATAGGACATGATCGGGATGCCCCGGCCGCGGCACCAGGGCTGCAGGTCGTATTCGATGCCGCGGCGCGTCACGTTGTAGAGAAGCTGGTTGGTCTGCACCCCCTTCCCGCCCGGCGTGCCGACCAGTTCCTCCATGTCCTGGAGATCCAGATTGCTGACGCCCCATTGGCCGATCTTGCCGTCGCGCATCATCGTGTCGAAGGCCTCGATGGTTTCGGAGAAATCGTGGCTGCCGCGCCAGTGCAGCAGGTAGAGGTCGATGCGGTCGGTGCGCAGACGCTTCAGGCTGCGTTCGCAGGCCGCGACTGTACCGCGGCGGCTGGCGTTCATCGGCAGCACCTTGCTGACCAGGAACACCTCGTCGCGGCGCCCGGCGATGGCCTCGCCGACCACCTCCTCCGCCCCGCCGTCGGCGTACATCTCCGCCGTGTCGATCAGCGTCATGCCGAGGTCGAGGCCGAGCCGCAGCGCCGCCGCCTCCCGCGCGCGGTCGCGGCTGTCCTCGCCCATGTACCAAGTGCCCTGACCGAGCACCGGAACGGCGGTTCCCGAAGGAAGGCGTGTCGTCGGAATGGTCATGGATGTCTCCCGTTCCCTTGGCCCCGTCGAAGGGCGTGAAGAACGTTAGTCCACGGAGCCACCCCAGGAAACCGCCCCTTGGCGCTATTTCGACGGGCGGGAGAAGCCGGCGACCACGTCTCGGCGAAGGGATCACCTGCAGCCAGCAAAGGCGCCGGACAAATGACGCCTGAAACGACAAAAGCTCAGCCAAGGGCTGAGCTTTCGAAACCGGTGCCAACCTGTGAGAAGGTGGCGTCCCCAAGGGGATTCGAACCCCTGTCGCCGCCGTGAAAGGGCGGTGTCCTAGGCCTCTAGACGATGGGGACGTCGTTGGCGTGGCGGGATTACTAATGGGATGACGGGCCGAGCGCAAGCGTTTTTTCCAACTCCTTTCTACCCCGTTCGCGTATGCCCCCCATGCACCATCTCCACGCCGAATTTGTTTGCATTCACATGGTTTGGGAGGGTGCGGCGTCGTCGATCAAAAGCTGGACTCCCTCCGCCCCGTTCCAGCGGTCGATACGCAGGACACCGGCGATGTGGAAGGGCGTTCCGCGGCCCATCAGCAGGGCTTTTCCCATCTCGCTCTCCAGCGCGCGGAAGGCGATGGCCTTCAGCCGGGCGCCGTCGCTGCCCTGGAAAATGCAGCGGACGTGATTCGCCCCGACCACGTCGGCCCGCACCACGCGGGCGTCGGTGACGGCGAAGCGCGGCTCCGCATTGCCGGTGCCGAACGGGCCGAGCTGGTTCAGGCGGTCCACCAGCGACGTGTTCGCCGCTCCAACGGACAGCGCGCCGTCCAGTTCCAGCGTCGGCACCAGTGGGGCCGCGGCGACCTGCTCGGCGACGCGGCCGGTCAGGAAGGCCTGCAGGTCGGCCAGCTTGTCGCCCGCCACGGTGAAGCCGGCCGCCATGCGGTGGCCGCCGCCGGCCATCAGCAGCCCTTCCTGCCGCGCGGCGATCACCGCCGCCCCGAGATCGACCCCGCGCACCGAACGGCCCGAAGCCTTGCCGATCACCGTGCCGTCCGCCCCCTCCTCCAGGGCGATAACGCAGGCAGGACGGCTGTAGCGCTCCTTCAGGCGGCTGGCGACGATGCCGATCACGCCGGGGTGCCAGCCCTCCCCCGCCACGAAGACCAGCTCGGCCAGTTCCTCGGCATGCTCCTCCAGCCGGGCCAGGGCGTCGGCGAGCACGCCCTGCTCCACCGCGCGGCGCTCGGCGTTGTGAGCCTCCAGCTTCTGGGCCAGTTCCATGGCCTCCATGGGGTCGTCGGTGGAGAGCAGCCGCGCCCCGAGGTCCGAGGCGCCGACCCGCCCACCCGCGTTGACCCGCGGGCCGAGCACGAAGCCGGCGTGGTAGGCGTCCGGCTTCTCCTTGACCCCGGCGACGTCGGACAGGGCGGACAGGCCTGGGTTGGCGCGCCGCGCCATCACCTTCAGCCCCTGCGCCACCAGCGCCCGGTTCAGCCCAGTCAGGGGCACCACGTCGCACACCGTGCCCAGCGCCACGAGGTCGAGCCATTCCATCAGGTTCGGCTCGTTGCGGCCCGCGTAGAATCCGGCGCTGCGCAGCGCCCGGTTCACCGCCACCACGGCCAGGAAGGTCACCCCCGCCGCGCACAGCGTGCGGTAGGCGCCGTCCTCGTCCAGCCGGTTCGGGTTGACCAGGGCGACGGCCGGCGGCAGGCGCGGTTCCGCCGCGTGATGGTCGAGGACCACCACCTCCAGCCCGGCCTTCGCCGCCGCCTCCAGCGCCGCGAAGGCGGAGATCCCGCAATCCACCGTCACGACCAGCCGTACGCCCTCAGCCTTGAGCCGCAGCAGCGCCGGGCCGTTGGGGCCGTAGCCCTCCTTCATGCGGTCGGGCACATAGATCCGCAGGTCCGCCCCCACCGCCCGGAAGAAGCGCCGCAGCAGCGCGGAGGAGGTGGCACCATCCACGTCGTAGTCGCCAAAGACGGCCACCGGCTCGCCGTCCATGACAGCGCGGGCGATGCGCTCCGCCGCGACGTCCATGTCCTTGAAGCGGGAGGGGTCGGGCAGCAGCGCCTTCAGCGTCGGGTTCAGGAAGCCGTCGCACGCCTCTTCGGTCACCCCGCGGGCGGCGAGCACCCGCCCGACGATCTCTGGCAGCCCCCGCCCCTGCGCCAGCCCCCAGGCCAGCCGCTCGTCGTAGGGCCGCGCCTGCCAGCGCTTGCCGGACAGGGAATGGGCGACGTTCAGGAAGGGGGGAAAAGTGTTGGTCATGCTGCCCAGGATGCCACGGATCGGAAAGGCCGAAGCCATAGCAGATGGGGGACATGCGGGCCAGCGGATGGGCCCCATCGGTGGCGTTGGGGTCGTCGCGTCTGTACGCAAAGGTGGCAAGCGGCCTTGCCGCACTGCAACTTGAGGCAGGTCATTGCGGGTGGAGAGGCGTCCTGCTCCACTGCGGTCAACACCACGCGGAGGAGGGAACCATGATCACCACGGCGATCTTTCCGGCCCGCTACGTCCAGGGCAACGGCGCCCTCGACAGCCTGGGCGAGGATCTGGCCCGGCTGGGCAAGACGGTTTTGGCCGTCACCGACAGTTTCGTCCTGAAGACGCTGAAAGGCCGGCTGGTCGAGGCCGCCGCCGGGCGCGTCGAGATGAACATCCAGGAATTCCGCGGCGAGTGCTCCGACGAGGAGATCGAGCGGCTGACCGGCCTCGCCCGCGCCATGGGCGCTGACGTCGTGGTCGGCATCGGCGGCGGCAAGGCGCTCGACACCGCCAAGGCGGTCGCCCACGCGCTGGACGCGCGCACCGCCATCGTCCCGACGCTCGCCTCCACCGACGCGCCGTGCAGCGCCCTCTCGGTGATCTACACGCCGGAGGGGGCTTTCAAGCGCTACCTCGTGCTGCCGCGCAACCCCGACCTCGTGCTGGTCGACACCGGCGTGGTGGCGAGCGCCCCGGTGCGCTTCCTCGTCTCCGGCATGGGCGACGCCCTGTCGACTTGGTTCGAGGCGGAGGACTGCCGCATCAAGCGCGGCGGCAACATGACCGGGCGCGTCGGCCCGATGACCGCCTTCGCGCTGGCCCGGCTGTGCTACGACACGCTGCTGGAGTATGGCGTGCTCGCCAAATCGGCCTGCGAGCAGGGCGTGGTCACCCCGGCGCTGGAGCGCATCGTCGAGGCCAACACGCTGCTGAGCGGTCTGGGCTTCGAGAGCGGCGGGTTGGCGGCGGCCCACGCCGTCCACAACGGCCTGACCGCGCTGGAGGAAACGCACCATTACTGGCACGGCGAGAAGGTCGCCTTCGGCACGCTGACGCTGCTGATCCTGACCGACCGGCCGCCCGCGGTGCTGGACGAGGTCTACGGCTTCTGCAAGGCGGTGGGGTTGCCGACGACGCTGGCCGAGATCGGCCTTGCCGGCGTGTCGGACGAGCGGCTCCTGCTGGCGGCGGAGCGGGCCTGCGCCGAGGGCGAGACCATCCACAACGAGCCGCACGAGATCACCCCGCAGCGCGTCCTGGCCGCCATGAAGGCCGCCGACGCCGAGGGACGGCGGCGGAAGGGCCTGTAATCTCCGAAAAAGGAAATCTCAGAAAAAGAAAGGGGCGCGCGGCGGATGGCCGCGCGCCCCCCTTTTTCCTTAGGCAGCCTTACGCCATGGACGGCTTGCGCTGCAGGTTGTGGTGCGCCTCAACGTAGCGCACGGTGCCCGACTTGGAGCGCATGATCACCGAGTGGGTGGTCGCACCGCCGGGGAAGCGGCGGACGCCGCGCAGCATGGCGCCGTCGGTCACGCCGGTCGCGGCGAACATGACGTTGCCGCTGGCCAGCTCGGTCAGGCTGTACTTCTTGTTCAGGTCCTTGACACCCCAACGGGCGGCGCGGGCCTTCTCGTCGTCGTTGCGGAACAGCAGACGGCCCTGGAACTGACCGCCGATGCAGCGCAGCGCCGCCGCGGCCAGAACGCCTTCCGGCGCGCCGCCGGAGCCGACATACATGTCGACGCCGGTGCCGACCTGGCTGGTGGCGATCACGCCCGAGACGTCGCCGTCGTTGATCAGCATGATGCGCGCGCCGGCCTCGCGGACGCGGGCAATCAGCTCGGCGTGGCGCGGACGGTTGAGGATGCAGACCAGCAGTTCCTGCACCTCGGTGCCCTTGGCCTTGGCCAGGGCCTTGAGGTTGTTGGCCGGTGTCTCGTCGAGATCGACCACGCCTTCCGGCAGGCCGGAGCCGACGGCGATCTTGTCCATGTAGACGTCGGGCGCGTTCAGGAAGCCGCCCTCGTCCGCCATGGCGATGACGGCCAGCGAGTTCGGGCCGCCGGTGGCGCAGATGGTGGTGCCTTCCAGCGGGTCGAGCGCGATGTCGACCTTCGGCCCGCGGCCGATGCCGGCGCCGACCTTCTCGCCGATGTAAAGCATGGGCGCCTCGTCGCGCTCGCCCTCGCCGATCACGACGGTGCCGTCGATGTAGAGGGTGTTGAGCGCTTGGCGCATGGCGTCGACCGCGGCCTGGTCGGCAAGCTTCTCGTCACCGCGGCCCATCAGCAGCGACGCGGACAGCGCGGCGGCCTCGGTGACGCGGACGGCTTCCAAAGCCAGGTTCCGGTCCATACCGGACAGGTCGACATGAACGGACATGGTGTTCTCCCCCGAATCGATGCTCGGTTCTTCTATGGTTCGGTCAAAACTGTTCGATGCGGATCATGCGCGGCGGCTCGACCACCGACTCCTTGGCGGAGATGGTAGCAAGCGCGCGCTGCATGGCCGCCTCGTCGGTGTCGTGGGTGGTCAGGACCACCGGCACCGCTTCGCCGGGGGCGCGCCCGCGCTGCAGGAACTGCTCCATGGAGACATTCTGGTCGCGCATGGCCGCCGCAACATCCGCTATCACGCCGGGACGGTCCACGACCATCAGGCGTACGTAGTACGACCCCCGGCGGGCCTCCATCGGGGACGGCTGGGCCTCGGAAAGCTGGGCCGCCGGCACGCCGAAGGTGGGGGTGGAGCGCCCGCGGGCGATGTCGATCAGGTCGGCCACCACCGCCGAGGCCGTCGGCCCCTCGCCGGCGCCGCGGCCGACGAACAGCACGCGGTCCACGAAGTCGCCCTGGGCGATCACGGCGTTGAACACGCCGTCCACCGCCGCGATGGGCGCCGCCTTCGGCACCATGCAGGGGTGCACGCGCTGCTCGATCCCGCGGTCGGTGCGCCGGGCGATGCCCAGCAGCTTGATCCGGTAGCCAAGCGCGTCGGCGTAGTCGAAGTCCACCGCCGAGACGTGGCGGATGCCCTCGACATGGACGCTCTTGAAGTCCACCGGCGTGCCGAAGGCCACCGAGGTCAGGATGGCCAGCTTGTGGGCCGCGTCCACGCCGTCGATGTCGAAGCTCGGGTCGGCTTCCGCATAGCCCAGCTTCTGCGCGTCGGCCAGCACGTCCGCGAAGTCGCGGCCGGTGGTGCGCATCTCGGTCAGGATGTAGTTGCAGGTGCCGTTGAGGATGCCGTGCACCTCCGACACCCGGTTGCCCGCCAGCCCTTCGCGCAGCCCCTTGATGATCGGGATGCCGCCGGCCACCGCCGCCTCGAAGCCGATGGCGAGGCCGGCGGCCTCCGCCTTGGCCGCCAGCGTGGTGCCGTGATGGGCGAGCAGCGCCTTGTTGGCGGTGACGACGTGGCGCCCCCGCTCCAGCGCCAGCTCGACGGTCTCCTTCGCCGGCCCCTCGGACCCGCCGATCAGTTCGACCACCACATCCACGCCGGGATGGGCGGCGAGCGCCACCGGGTCGTCATACCATTCGGCCGTCGACAGGTCGACGCCGCGGTCCTTGCCGCGCGAGCGGGCGCTGACCGCCACCACCTCGATGCGGCGACCGCAGCGCTGCTCGATCAGGTCGGCCTGCCGCTCCAGAAGCTTCAGAACGCCCGCGCCGACCGTGCCCAGGCCCGCGACGGCGATTTTCAGGGGGCCTGTTTTGTGGGAGTCGGACATCAGACTTTCGCTTTCTCCGGGTCGAGGAGGGCGGCGCGCGCCGCCGGATCCTTGCTCGCCGCCGCACCGGCGGCGTTGGAGCGGAAGAACTCCTTGATGTTGCGGGTCGCCTGACGGATGCGGTGGACGTTCTCCACCAGCGCCAGACGGACATGGCCGTCGCCGTACTCGCCGAAGCCGATGCCCGGCGCCACGGCCACCTTGGCCTCCTGCAGCAGCAGCTTGGAGAATTCCAGCGAGCCGAGATGGGCGAAGGGCTCCGGGATGGGCGCCCAGGCGAACATCGAGGCCGACGGGCTCGGCACCGTCCAGCCGGCCGAGGCCAGACCTTCGATCATCACGTCGCGGCGCTGGCGGTACATGGTGCGCACCTGCTCCACGCACTCCTGCGGGCCGTTCAGCGCGGCGGTCGCGGCGACCTGGATCGGCGTGAAGGCGCCGTAGTCCAGGTACGACTTGATGCGGGCCAGCGCGGTGATGAGCTTCTTGTTGCCGGTGGCGAAGCCGATGCGCCAGCCAGCCATCGAATAGGTCTTTGACATCGAGGTGAACTCGACGGCCACCTCGCGCGCCTCCGGGATCTCAAGGATCGAGGGCGGCGGGTCACCGTCGAAGAAGACCTCGGCGTAGGCCAGATCCGACAGGATGTAGATGCCGTGCTTGCGGCAGAACTCGACGATCGGGCGGTAGAAGTCGAGCCCGACCACCTCCGCCGTCGGATTGGACGGGTAGTTCAGCACCAGCGCCAGCGGCTTCGGCACGCTGTGGCGCACGGCGCGCTCCAGCATGTTCATGAAGCTGTCGATGTCGGTGGAAGTGCCGTTGGCCTGCCCCACCGGCAGATGGCGCACCGAGGCGCCGGCCAGGATGAAGCCGAAGGGATGGATCGGGTAGCTGGGGTTCGGCACCAGGATGATGTCGCCCGGGCTGGTGATCGCCTGGGCGAGGTTGGCCAAGCCTTCCTTCGAGCCGATGGTGACGATGCACTCCGACTCCGGATCGACGTCCACGTTGAAGCGGCGCTTGTAATAGGCCGCGTGCGCCTTGCGCAGACCGGGGATGCCGCGGGAGTTCGAGTAGCGGTGCGTCTTGGGATCGCGCACGGCCTCGATCAGCTTATCGACGATGTGCTGGGGCGTCGGCTGGTCCGGGTTGCCCATGCCGAGGTCGATGATGTCCTCGCCGGCAGCTCGGGCTCGCGCCTTCATAGCGTTCACTTCGGCGAAGACGTAGGGCGGAAGCCGCTTGATCCGGTGGAATTCTGAATCGCTCATGGACGCTCCGAAGCCTTGTCCGGCCACGCCACGAACCCATATTTGCGGACCGGGACCACTTATCTACCGCCCCGCATCTTCAGAAGCGAGGTAAAATTCGCGTCCGGCCGCATTCCAGCGTTGCCTGAGGCATACCGGACGCCGAAGCCCGTCTTCAGCCTCCCTTGCGGCTGGACGTCCGACGCTGGTGCAGCGCTTCCTCGATCTCCTCGCCGCCGGCGCCGACCAGGGCGACCGGGTCCACGGCGACCTCCAGATCCTCCGGTCGGGCGGGCTCGGCCGGGCGGCCGCGCCGGGACGCCGACACGCGCAGCAGCGCGTAGGAGAGCAGCGACAGCGCGGCGAGGCCCGGCATGATGGCCGTCGTCGCGGTGTAGGGATCGGCGAACAGCGCGGCCACCGCCGTGCCGGCCAGCCCGCCGCCGATCTGCATGAAGCCGATCAGCGCCGAGGCCGCCCCGGCCATGCGGGGGAAGCCGGCCAGGGCGTCGCTGGTGGCCCCGGGCATGACCAGGGCGATGCCGAAGGCCCAGACGGCGGTCGGCCCCATCACGCTCGCCACGGTCGGCTCGCCGGTCAGCGGCGCCAGGGCGAAGCCGAGCCCGCCCACCGCCACGCAGGCCAGCCCGTAGGGTATCAGCCGCATCGCGTCCACCCGGCGCAGCAGCCGCCCGGCCAGGGTCGCCCCCAGCGTGTAGGAGCCGGTCTGCAGCAGCATGGCGAAGCCGAAGACGGTCGGGCTCAGCCCCACCCGCTCGATCATCACGAACGGCAGCAGCGCCGCCATGGTGTAAAGGCCACCCAGCGTCGTGCCGAGCACCAGCCCCGCCCGCATGAAGCGCCGGTCGGTCAGCAGGGTCCGGTAGTTGCGGATCACCGGACCGGGCCGCGCCGCCGAGCGGTCGCGCGTCCGGTTGGTCTCCGCCGTGCCCAGCGCGAAGACCGTCAGCACGGCGAGGCCGTAGAGCGTCATCACCACGAAGATGGCGTGCCAGCCCACCGTGCCCAGGATCACCCCGCCCAGCGTCGGCGCCACAGCCGGCACGATGGCCAGCATCAGCCCGATCATGTTCAGAATGCGCGCCGACCGCTGGCCGGTGAACTGGTCGCGCACGATGGCGCGGGAAATGGCGATGCCCGCCGCCGCACCGATGCCCTGCAGGGCCCGCCCGACCAGCAGCCATTCGATGCTGCCCGACAGCGCCGCAACCACGCTGCCCAGGACGTAGGTGACGAAGAAGGCCAGAGCGACCGGCCGCCGCCCGTAGGCGTCGGACAGCGGCCCGCAGGCGAGCTGGGAAAAGGCAAAGCCGAAGAAATAGACGGAGAGCGTCAGCTTCAGCGCCGCCGGGGTGCTCTGAAAGGCCTCCACCAGCATCGGCAAGGCCGGCGTGTAGAGCGCGAGGCTGAGCGGCCCCAGCGTGACGATCAGCGTTCCGATGACGGCCGTCCGCGTCTCCGTCATGGCGGGCGCGTCGGTCTGCACGGGGGTGTGGCTCATCGGCCGGCCCCGCCACGGTCGTCGGCGATCATGCGGTTGCGCAGGCGGCCCAGCATGTCCTTGAGCAGGACGATCTCCTCCGCCGAGAGGTCGGCCATGGCCGACTCGCGCTCGGTGCGGAAGGCCTCCAGAACCTGGAGCGCCAGCGGCTCGGCCTGCGGGGTCGGCTGGACGATCTTTGCGCGGCGGTCCGCCGGGTCCGGCTCGCGGACCACCAGCCCGCGCGCTTCCAGCCGGTCGAGGAAGCCGACCAGGGTCATCGGCTCCACCCACATGTGGGTTGCCAGCACCGATTGGCGCGAGCCGGGGTGGCGGCAGACATAAACCAGCGCCCGCGCCTCCCCCGCCGTGAGGCCGAGCCGGGCGTCGTCCAGGGCACGGTCGAACCGCGCACGCAGAAGCCGCGCGCAGTCGATCAGGATCATTCCGAAGGGGGATTCATCAAACATCCCTTATTGTAAGGGCGCCTTATAATTTCCAGCAACCGCGGGCGGCGCAGGGCGGTCATGCCGCGGCGCCATGGCCGTTCAACGCGCCATTCACTCGACGTGAAGGAAAGCCGACGCGCCAAATAGTCGCAGTTTGAAAATCTGTTGCGGACCCACCACCGCAGGACGTAGGTTTTTTCACCTTGGCAGCAGCAATGGGTGATCCGTGGTCCGCACCACCGCCATCGTAACTGCGCATCGACGGGACGAAGACCGGTGCGTCCCTTTCGCTCATAGGAACGCCATCAAAGGCCGAAGGACGCTCCGCATAGGTATACTTACGGATTATTGGCAGCGTCAGCCTTTTGCTACACCCCTGCCCTCAATTGGGTTTCCCGGAGGCGGGCTTCCCGGCGCTTGGCTGTCCAGGCGTGATGTCCGGCGGCGGGGGAACGTCCATGGGGGTCGGCAGCATGTTCTTGGCGGCCTCGCGGTCCTGGGCCAGACGGTCCAGATCCTGCTGGCGCTGCGCTTCCGTCCGCAGGTCGGTCGGGCGCGGCGGAACGGTGCCGAGATTGGGGTATTCCCGGTTCTCACCGGACATGCCGCGCACCGGCGACTCCTGGCTGGGCACGTCGCGGCCGGTCACGGCGCCGAGCAGCCCAGTGTCGAGCACGCGGTCGCTGCAGGCGGAGAGACCCAAGACAACCAGAACGGACAGGGCGGGGGCCAACCGGCCCGTCTTCGCCACCACGCCGCGTCGGATACCCGTTTCCATTCTGCGAACCCCACATCCGAACCCATCCGGCCGCTTGAACGGTGGTGGGCGAAATGAAATCTTCATACGAGAGGTGTATGACGGACCCCGGCTCGAACGGACATGGCATAAGCTGTCCGGGATGCCAGGACCGGAACGCACTCCGACCGAACAGACTTCCGGCAGGCACTGTATAAACCGCACAACGTCCCTCCTGAAGCCTAAAACTCGCCTAAAGAAGAAGGACCGCACCAATGGCCGAAAACCAGGCCCCTGACGTCAAGCTTCCCGACCCGGTGGAGATGTCGCGGGCGATGACCCGCATCGCCGAGCAGAGCCAGCGGCTGGTCACCGAATTCCTGTCCCGTCAGGCCTCGGACGGCGTTGGCGCGAAGAACCCCGACCCGATGGGCGTCGGCCATGCGTTCCTGGAAATGACCACGCGCATGATGGCCGACCCGGCCAAGCTGATGAAGGCGCAGATGACGCTGTGGCAGGACTACCTGACCCTGTGGCAGCGCACCACCCAGCGCTTCTTCGGCCAGGAGGCCCAGCCGGTCATCGCCCCGGCGAAGGACGACCGCCGCTTCAAGGATTCGGCCTGGGACGAGAACACCCTGTTCGACTTCATCAAGCAGTCCTACCTGCTGTCGGCGCGGTGGATGCAGTCGACGGTCAACGAGGTCGATGGGCTGGACGACCACACGGCCAAGAAGGTCGACTTCTACACCCGCCAGTTCGTCGACGCGATGGCGCCCTCCAACTTCGTCATGACGAACCCGGAGGTGCTGCGCACGACCATCGAGACGGGCGGCGAGAACCTCGTCAAGGGGCTTGAGCATCTGCTGAAGGACCTGGAGCGCGGCAAGGGCGAGCTGCGCATCTCCATGACCGACTACGACGCCTTCCAGGTCGGCAAGAACATCGCCGTCACCCCGGGCAAGGTCGTCTTCCAGACCGATCTGATGCAGCTCATCCAGTACACCCCGACCACGCCGGAGGTGAACAAGCGGCCGCTGATGATCGTGCCGCCCTGGATCAACAAGTACTACATCCTGGATCTGCGCGAGAAGAACAGCTTCATCAAGTGGGCGGTGGACCAGGGCCACAGCGTCTTCGTCCTGTCCTGGGTGAACCCGGATGAGAAGCTGGCCCAGAAGGGCTTCGAAGACTACATGTTCGAAGGCGTGCTGGCCGCGCTGGACGCCATCGAGAAGGTGACCGGCGAGAAGGACGTGAACGCCATCGGCTATTGCCTGGGCGGCACGCTGCTGGCCTCCACCCTGTCCTACATGGCGGCCAAGAAGGACGACCGCATCAAGTCGGCCACCTTCTTCACCACCATGCTGGACTTCACCGAAGCCGGCGAGCTGTCGGTCTTCATCGACGAGGAGCAGCTCACCATGATCGAGAGCCAGATGGCCCAGCAGGGCTACCTGGACGGCTCGAAGATGGCGACCACCTTCAACATGCTGCGCGCCAACGACCTGATCTGGTCGTTCGTCGTGAACAACTACCTGCTCGGCAAGGACCCGTTCCCGTTCGACCTGCTCTACTGGAACAGCGATTCGACCCGCATGCCGGCGGCCATGCACAGCTTCTACCTGCGCAACATGTACCAGAAGAACCTGCTGGCGAAGCCGGGCGCGGTGTCGCTGGGCGGCGTGCCGATCGACCTGCGCAACGTCAAGACCCCGTCCTTCTTCCTGTCGGCCCGCGAGGACCACATCGCGCCGTGGAAGTCCACCTACATGGGCGCCCACCTGTTCTCCGGCCCGGTGAAGTTCGTGCTGGCCGCCTCCGGCCACATCGCCGGCGTGGTGAACCCGCCGGCCGCCGGCAAGTATTGCTACTGGACCAACGCCAAGCTGCCGAAGGCCTCGGACGACTGGCTTGCGTCGTCGGAGCAGACCCCCGGCTCCTGGTGGCCGGAGTGGAACAACTGGGTCTCCACCTTCTCCGACGGCAAGGTCCCGGCGCGCGATCCGGCAAAGGGTGGCCTGCCCGTTCTGGAAGACGCCCCCGGCTCCTACGCCAAGGTGCGCATCGTCTGAGGACCCGTCTCCGGAGAGCGGTCCGCCGCTCTCCGGATGTCCGGACCGAAAGGGACAGAGGGGCCGAATAAGAAAAGGCCCCGGACAAGTGTCCGGGGCCTTTTCCTTGGTCGGCGAAAACCCCGGACCGAGGTCCGGGGCTCCGTGTCCCGAAAGGGAACCTGCGCCTTACGACGACGGGGCGTTCGCACCGCGCGGCAGGATCTGCGCACGACGGTTGGACGGCTCGCGGACGTTCGGGCCGGTCTGCACCAGGAGCTGGCTCTCGCCCTTGCCCTCGGTGGTGATGGCGCCGGCGGCAATGCCCTTGGAGACGAGGGCCTGCTTCACCGCCTCGGCGCGACGCACCGACAGACGCTGGTTGTAGGCCGGCGAACCCGAGGTGTCGGTGTGGCCGACGACATGGACGCGGGCGTTGGCGCCCTTGCCGATGGCGGCGGCCGCATCGCCGATCACGCGATCGGCGGCCGGGGTGACGTTGGCCTTATCCCAGTCGAAGAACACGAGGTATTCGGTCTGGGCGCGGGCGGCCGGGGCCGGGGCAACCGCCGGAGCGGCGGCCGGCGGGCACTTGAAGCTGCCCTGGTGGGTGGCGTAGCCGCCATCCGCCGTGCGGACCGGGGTGTCGTTCCAGCCGATGACCGGGTTGCACCACTCGGTGGTGTCGGCGCTCTGGGCCTGAGCCCCGGCGGTCAGGCCGAAAGCGACGACGGCGGCCGGCACGACGGCCATGGTAGCGCGGAAGAAGCTGTTCATTTCTCCACTCCCTTAGAGACACACTCCCTACCGCTTGGTTCGCGGAGGACGAATCGCACAAACGATAGGACATATCGCGTGCATGTAACGTGACAAAACGCGAAACATGTGGGGTTTGTCCACGTACAAACATACCCTCCGGAAGTCCTACACGTTTCGTGCCGGTGTCACTGTTGCTAGTATGCCACAGTGCTGCGACGCACTAAAGAGGTATTAGCCCTCTCTGTAGATTTGAGCAAGCCGCACGTAGTTTCTGACGTTTACCGGGAAGAAGGAAAGGTCCTTTTCCGTTAGTGCACGCACGGGTCTTGCGGGACTTCCGGCCCAAAGTTGCCCCGTTGCCACACGCTTCCCGGGGGTCACCAGAGCCCCGGCGGCCACCATGGCCCCCGACTCGACGTAGGCACCGTCCATGACGCAGGCCTGCATGCCGATGAAGCAGCCGCTCTCCAGCGTGCAGGCGTGCAACAGGGCCATGTGGCCGATCGACACGTCGTCGCCGATGTAGGTCCCCTGCCCCGCCGACGCGACGTGAATCACGGTACCGTCCTGGATGTTGGTGCGCGCACCGATTCGGATCTCGTTCACGTCGCCGCGGATCGTGCAGCCGAACCAGACGCTGCTGCCCGGCCCGATCTCCACGTCGCCGATGACCGAGGCCGTCGGCGCCACATAGACGCTGGGGTCGATCTTCGGATGCGTGCCCTGGAAGGGCAATATCAGGCCGGACATTGCAGGCAACTTTTCCTCAGGCTGTTTCTCTTCGGTCACGGGAACAGCGGGGCCTGCTCCAGGCCGGTCGTCTCGCCCAGGCCGAACATGACGTTCATGTTCTGGATGGCCTGGCCGGAGGCGCCCTTCACCAGATTGTCGATGACCGAGACGATGATGGCGCCGCGCGGGGTGCGGTCGGGGAAGACGCCGATCAGCGCTTGGTTGGAGGCGCGGACGTGGCGCGTCGCCGGGGCGATGCCCGCCGCCGTGACGTTCACGAAGGGCTCCGATTCGTAACGCGCGGTCAGCGTGGCGCGCAGGTCGTCGGCGGTGACCCCGTCGGCCATGCGGACGTAGATCGTCGCCATCATGCCGCGGTTCATCGGGACGAGGTGCGGCGTGAAGCTGACCGTCACCGGACGCCCGGCGGCCAGCCGCAGCTCCTGCTCGATCTCCGGCATGTGGCGGTGGTGGCCGACGCCGTAGGCGTTGAAGCCCTCCGACACCTCGGTGAAGAGGTTCTGCTGCTTGGCGTCGCGCCCGGCGCCGGAGACGCCCGACTTGGCGTCGATCACGATGCCGCCCGGCTCGATCATCTCGTCCATCAGCAGCGGCAGCAAAGGCAGCAGCGAGCAGGTGGGGTAGCAGCCGGGGTTGGCGACCACGCGCGCCTTGCGCACGCCCTGCCGGTTGAACTCGGTCAGCCCGTAGGCGACCTCCTTCTGGAGATCCACGGCGCGGTGCTCATGCCCGTACCAGGTGGCGTACTCGGCGGGGTCGGACAGGCGGAAGTCGGCGGACAGGTCCACCACCTTGATGTGGCGCGGCAGGCCGGCGATGACCTCCTGCGTGGTTCCGTGCGGCAGGGCGCAGAACACGGCGTCCAGCTTGTCCCAGGCGACCTCCTCGATCTTCACGAGGCCGGGCAGGTTGAACTGGCCCAGATGCGGGAACACCTCCGCCATGGGCTTCCCCGCCTGTCGCTCGGCCGTCAGCGCGCAGATCTCCACGCCGGGATGGCGGAGAAGCATGCGCACCAGCTCGGCGCCGGTGTAACCGGACGCACCGAGAATGCCGACGCGGATGGGGGAAGTGCTGTTGGCCATGGACGCTGTTCCTTTTGACGCACGGGGATGGGCACGGAACGGTGAAGAGAAGTGAAGCAGACCTGAAACAAGAAAGGGGCGCCCCGTCGGGACGCCCCTCGCTTGTACAGCAGTAACGCGGGTCCGCGGTAGGCTTTAGCGCTTCGAGAACTGGAAGCTGCGGCGGGCCTTGGCCTTGCCGTACTTCTTACGCTCGACGACGCGGGCATCGCGGGTCAGGAAGCCGGCGGCCTTCAGCGGCGGACGGAGCGCCGGCTCGAAGTAGGTCAGAGCCTTGGAGATGCCGTGGCGAACCGCGCCGGCCTGACCGGACAGACCACCGCCGGCCACCGTGACCATCACGTCGAACTGGTCGGCGCGGTCGGTGATGCCGAACGGCTGGGCGATCATCATGCGCAGCACGGGGCGGGCGAAGTAGACTTCCTGGTCGCGGCCGTTGATGACGATCTTGCCGGAGCCCGGCTTGATCCACACGCGGGCGACGGCGTCCTTGCGCTTGCCGGTGGCGTAGGCGCGGCCCTGGGCGTCCAGCTTCGGGGCGACCACTTCGGCGGAGGCGGCGGCCGGAGCGGCAGCGATGTCCTTCAGGCCGGAAAGGGTGGTGGTAACCTGAGCCATTGGATTACGCGCTCCGCTTATTCTTCGGGTTCATGGCCGCAACGTCGAGAGCGACCGGCTGCTGCGCCTCGTGCGGGTGGGCGGCGCCCTTGTAGACCTTCAGGTGGGTCATCACCTTGCGGCCGAGCGGACCGCGCGGAACCATGCGCTCCACGGCCTTCTCGATCACGCGCTCCGGGTACTTGCCGTCCAGGATCTGGCCCTTGGAACGGCCCTTGATGCCGCCCGGATAACCGGTGTGCCAGTAGAAGATGTCGTCCTGGCGCTTGTTGCCGGTCAGCTTGACCTTCTCCGCGTTGATCACGACGACATGGTCGCCGCAATCCATGTGCGGGGTGAAGGTCGGCTTGTTCTTGCCGCGCAGGATGTTCGCCAGGATGCTGGCAAGCCGGCCGAGAACGAGGCCGTCGGCATCGACGACGTACCACTTCTTCTCGATGTCGGTCGGCTTCAGATTGAAGGTCTTCATCGCCACACTCGTTGACTAAACGTGGATCGGCGGGCCACCGAAACTGGACGTTCAATCCCCGGGGCGCCGAAGCGGCCGGTTTTGTACGCAGTGCAGGGGCACTCTGTCAACGGAAAAATATCTGTTTTATATCAACGCCCTACGCGCACGGTATCATTTTACCGCGAAATCAAAACTATTGATATCATTGGTGTTTTCAGGACATTTCCGGATCGTGGTATCCTGATACCGCGAGTGTCACAGGGTCGTGTGGCGGGATCGAGTAGGTGCCGGTGGCGTGGGCGACCGGCTCCGGATCGCCCTCGGAGAACAGCAGGACTTCGCCATAGGCCAGCCGCTTGCCCATCTTCAGGATCCGGCAATCGGCGGTGATGGCGACCGGCGCCGGGCGGCGCAGGAAGTTGATGGTCATGCTGGTGGTCACCGCCAGTTCCACCCGCCCAATCAGGCTGAGCACGGCGGCGTAGAGCGCCACGTCGGCCAGCCCGAACATCGCCGGCCCGGTCACCGTGCCGCCGGGACGGACGAAGCTGTCGTTGTAGGGGAGCTTCATGCGCACGGTCCCGGCGCCAAGTTGCTCAATGGTGATTCCATAATTGCCGACCAGCGGCACGCCCTCGCGAATCAGGGCTTCCAGTTCCTCGGCGGACACGACCGGCGCGCTCATTCCCTCACCCATGGATTTTCTTATGGAGGCCCGATCATGGCGGACATTCCCCGGCCCGCCAAGCGCATCGCGGCGGCGCCAATTTCACACAACCACCCAATGCCAAACGGCATTAAATCTACAAATTCGATCAACAAATAGGTTGAGTTGTCCGCCTTGGCACCGTTAGATGAACAGACCACACGCCCGGTTCCGTGGCGGGGGCGGTCGGGGTACTGTTCCCGCCAACGATCAAAACATCCGGGAGGATTGGATAGCGATGAACGACACCCCACCCGCCGCCGGGGTCCTGAGCAGCGATGACGCGCCGCTGGTTCTCCGCGAGGACCGCGACGGAGTCGCGACCCTGACGCTGAACCGTCCACAAGCGCGCAACGCCCTGTCCGTGGGGCTGATGGGAGCGCTGCAAGCGGAGTTGGAGGCCATCCACCAGGACTCCACGGTCCGCACCGTGGTGCTGGCCGGGGCCGGGCCGGCCTTCTGCGCTGGGCACGACCTCAAGGAGATGCGCGCCAATCCGGACCGCGCGGCCTATGAATCGCTGTTCGTCCAGTGCTCCAAACTGATGCTGACGGTCAGCCGCATCCGCCAGCCGGTGATCGCCAAGGTCCACGGCATCGCCACGGCGGCGGGGTGCCAGCTCGTCGCCACCTGCGACCTCGCCTATTGCGCCGACACCGCGCGATTCGCCACGCCGGGCGTGAACATCGGCCTGTTCTGCTCCACCCCCATGGTGGCGCTGAGCCGCGCCGTGGGGCGCAAGGCGGCCATGGAGATGCTTCTGCTCGGCGACCTGATCGGCGCCGAGGAGGCGGCGCGCATCGGCCTCGTCAACCGTGCGGTGCCGGCCGACCGGCTCGACGCCGTGGTGGCGGAGGCCGCCGGCAAGATCGCCGCGAAGTCGCCGCTGACGCTGGCCATCGGCAAGGAGGCCTTTTACCGCCAGATCGAGCTGGACGTGGAGGAGGCCTACGCCTACGCCGCCCGCGTGATGACCGAGAACATGCTGGCCCGCGACGCCGAGGAGGGCATCGACGCCTTCCTGCAGAAGCGTACCCCGGTGTGGTGCGGCCAATGAGCGGCCCCGCCCCCTCGCACGACGGCTACAGCGACGAGTTCATCCGCCAAGTCCTGGATCGGGTGAAGACCATCGCCCTGGTCGGCGCGTCGAACGACCCGGTGAAGGCCAGCTTCATCGTGCTGAAGTACCTGCGCGACAAGGGCTACCGCGTCATCCCGGTCAACCCGAAGCTGGCCGGCCAGACCATCCTCGGTGAGCGGGTCCACGCCAGCCTGTCGGAGTTGCCGGAGCCGCCGGACATGGTGGACGTCTTCCGCAACGCCACCGCCGCCGGAGGCGTGACGGACGAGGCCATCGCCATCGGCGCCAAGGTGGTGTGGATGCAGCTCGGCGTGCGCAACGACGAGGCGGCGGCGCGGGCCGAGACGGCGGGGCTGACCGTGGTCATGAACCGCTGTCCCAAGATCGAGCTTCAGCGCCTGTTCCACGAGATCGGGCGCATCGGCGTCAACTCCAACATCCTGACGTCCAAGAAGGCCGCACCGGCCAAATCCTTCAAAAAACTGATGTAAAAAGCAGAGGAAGCCATCATGAGCGAGCAGAAGTCCTTCGGTTTCGAAACCCGCGCCATCCACGCCGGCGCCGCCCCCGACCCCGCCACCGGGGCGCGCCAGACGCCGATCTACCAGACCACCAGCTTCGTCTTTGACGACGTGGACGACGCGGCCTCGCTGTTCAACCTCCAGAAGGTCGGCTTCATCTACTCCCGCCTGACCAACCCGACGGTGTCGGTGCTGGAGGAGCGGCTCGCCAACCTGGAAGGCGGCGCCGGGGCCACGGCCACCTCCTCCGGCCACGCCGCGCAGCTGCTCGCCCTGTTCCCGCTGATGGAGCCGGGCGACGAGATCGTCGCCTCGCGCAAGCTCTACGGCGGCACGTTGAACCAGCTCGGCACCAGCTTCCCGCGCGCCTTCGGCTGGAAGTCCGTCTTCGTGGACACCGACCAGCCGGAGAACGTCCGCGCCGCCATCACCGCGAAGACCAAGGCCATCTTCGTGGAAAGCCTCGCCAACCCCGGCGGCGTGGTCACCGACTTGGAGGCCATCGCCAAGATCGCCGACGAGGCCGGCATTCCGCTGATTGTCGACAACACGCTGGCGACGCCGTACCTGATCAACCCGATCCAGTGGGGCGCCACGCTGGTCGTGCATTCGACCACGAAGTTCCTGTCCGGCAACGGCACCTCGGTTGGCGGCGTGGTCATCGACAGCGGCACCTTCGACTGGAGCAAGTCCGGCAAGTTCCCCGCCCTGTCGGAGCCGGACGCCGGCTATCACGGGCTGAAGTTCCAGGAGACCTTCGGTCATCTGGCCTTCACCATCCACGGCCACGCCGTCGGCCTGCGCGACCTCGGGCCGAGCCAGGCGCCGCTGAACGCCTTCCTGACGCTGAACGGCATCGAGACGCTGCCGCTGCGCATGCAGCGCCACAGCGACAGCGCCCTGAAGGTCGCGCAGTTCCTGGAAAGCCATCCGGCGGTCGGCTGGGTCAGCTACGCTGGTCTGGAATCGTCCAAGTACAACGCGCTCGCCAAGAAGTATCTGCCCAAGGGGGCCGGCGCCGTGCTGACCTTCGGCGTCAAGGGCGGCTTCGACACCGGCGTGAAGGTGGTGGAGAACGTCCAACTCCTCAGCCACCTCGCCAACATCGGCGACAGCCGGTCGCTGATCATCCACCCCTCCTCCACCACGCACCGCCAGCTGTCGCCGGAAGGTCAGGCCCAGGCGGGCGCCGGTCCGGACGTGCTGCGCCTGTCGATCGGACTGGAGAGCGTCGAGGACATCATCGCCGACCTCGACCGCGCACTGTCCGCCGCCTGATGCCGGCATCCCTCCGTCCGACGCGGGTTTCGCCCCGGCGGACGGAGGATACCCCGTAAGAGGTAGACGCGACGCGAAGGGCTGAGCACTGGCCGTTCCATTGACCTCCGCAGGTCATAGCACCGACCCTGACGCGAACAGGGTGGGGACTGTCTCTTATACACATCTGACGCTGCCGACGATTATACGCGAGTGTAG
>NZ_JAUQTX010000071.1:0-26928 GCF_059803775.1 Azospirillum sp. UFLA03-27
GACCTGGTACGACAACGAGTGGGGCTTCTCCAACCGCATGAGCGACACCGCCGTCGCCATGGCCAACGCCAAGTAAGCCACCCGCGGCTTGCGGCCAAAGAGAAAGGGCGCCCTGAACGGGGCGCCCTTTTTTCATGTCCGTCATCCTGTTCGCCGGCGTGTTTCCCGCCGGAATTCGGTCACCCCGCCTTGACAGCGTTGATGCCCGTGGCCTGCGCCAGCTGATCGGCGACCCAGGCTGCAACGCTCTTGCCTTCGCGTTCCGCACAGGTGGCGATGGCGCGGTGGAGCATCGGGTTGACGCGGATGGCGAGCTTGCCCGAATAGGGCTGCTCGGTGTTGCCCGCCATGTCGCAAGCCATCGCCAGATAATCGTCCACAGCCTCGCGGAAGGCCCTGCGCAGCTCATCGACCGAGCGGCCGGTGAAGGTGATGCCGTCGCGCGTGTTGATGACGGCGCCGACGAAGATGCCGGCATCGTCGTCGAAATCGATCTGGGCCTTGTAGCCCTTATAGTCCATCATCGGCGGCGACCCCAGGGATGCGTGGGGTGGAAGGATAGCCTCGCCTCCGCCCCGGCGGTTTGACCTGCCTCAATTCCCGGCATGGGGATGGGGAAATGCCCACTCGGATTTTCCCGTCATGACCGCCATGCCCGCGCACAGCCGCCCCATCCGCATCCACGGCCTGAACGACGCCGACGCCGCCTGCGCCGTTGCGACGGACCTCGGCGTTCCCCTTCTGCTTGTCAGCGCACCCGGTGGGGCGGCCTCCGCCGGGGCCGGCTGGTTTCGCGAGGTTGTCGCCCGCGCCACTGCCCGGCATCCATCGGCTGCAATGACCGCGGTGCTTGACTGCGCCGACCGGCCCGGCGATGCCCTGGGCGCGCTGTCCGCCGGGATCGGTGCGATCCTGTTCACCGGACGGCTGGACGTCGCGGAGCGGCTGGGCGACATCGCCGCGCAGCGCGGCGCCTGCCTGCTGACGGCGCTTCCCGAAGCGCTCGACCTGCGCAGTGCCCGCGATCCCTGGCGCGCCTGCCGGAACTGGCTAAGCGGGCAAGACAATGCCCATGTCACGGAATAGTCCCAAGGCGATACCGCTTTTTCCCCAAATCCGCACGATCAAAAGTGGTGTATGATGATTTCATCATCACGATGCGGTACCACCCCCATGACCACGACCACGCCTTTGCGGCCCCAGGCGGACGCCACACCGCTGAAGGGCGAGGACTCCGCCCCGCTCCATCCGGAGAGGCCGGACGGGCTTCCGCGCGGCGCGCGCTTTCCCGCGCCTCAGGTGGAGAAGATCCGCGGCGCCCGGCTCCTCGTCGTCTGGGCCGGCTTGGCCGCCGGGGCTTGGGCCGTGGCGGTGGGGGCGGGCTACGGCCTCTACATCATCGTCCAATCCGTGCTGTGACAACAAAAGGCTGTTGCACGACGTTCGCCTCGCCTTTGGGAGAATTCTGAATCCGACCTCTCGGATAGGCCCTTTTGGCGCCGCGGGAGGCCGCGTTACACCCCTGCCGACGTTGCAAAGAGTCCCGCGCTGGGCTATGAGGGCCGCATTTCCGACAGAAACCCCAAGGGGAAGAGCCAGATGAAGCTCACTCGTCGTGTTAAGGAAATTCTTGCGAACTACGAAAGCGACACCCCGGGCGTCAAGGCCAACCTTGCCCGCATTCTTATGGAAGGCAAGCTGGGCGGCACCGGCAAGCTGGTGATCCTCCCCGTCGACCAGGGCTTCGAGCACGGCCCGGCGCGCAGCTTTGCGCCGAACGAGCCGGGCTACGACCCGCATTACCATTACCAGCTCGCCATCGACGCCGGCTGCAACGCCTACGCCGCCCCGCTGGGGTCGCTGGAGGCCGGCGCCTCGACCTTCGCCGGCTCGATCCCGCTGATCCTCAAGATGAACAGCGCCAACAGCCTGTCGCGCCAGAAGGAGAACGCCGACCAAGCGGTGACCGCCTCGGTGCAGGACGCGCTGCGCCTCGGCTGCTCGGCCATCGGCTTCACGATCTACCCCGGCTCGGACGCCATGTACGACCAGTACGAGGAGATCCGCGAGCTGTCGAAGGAGGCCAAGTCGGTCGGCCTGCCCACCGTTCTGTGGTCCTACCCGCGCGGCGGCACCGTCTCCAAGGAGGGTGAACTGGCCATCGACGTGATCGGCTACGCCGCCCACATGGCCGCCCTGCTCGGCGCCCACATCATCAAGGTGAAGCTGCCGTCGGCCCATCTGGAGCAGGCGGAGGCCAGGAAGGTCTACGAGTCCAAGAACATCCCGATCGCCACCCAGGCCGACCGCGTCCGCCACATCATGCAGTGCGCCTTCAACGGCCGCCGCATCGTGGTCTTCTCGGGCGGCGCGACCAAGGGCGAGGACGCGGTGTTCGAGGATGCCCGCGCGATCCGCGACGGCGGCGGCAACGGCTCGATCATCGGCCGCAACGCCTTCCAGCGCCCGCGCGACGAAGCTTTGAAGCTGCTCGATCGGATCATGAAGATCTACCAGGGCAAAGAGTAAGGATCGCCTCGGGTGACCGAAACCGCCTGTCGGCTCTACCTCGTGACGCCGCCGGTCCTGGAACCGGCGGCGTTTGCGCCGAAACTGACCGAAGCGCTGGACGCGGGCGATGTCGCCTGCGTCCAGTTGCGTTTGAAGGACTGCTCCGACGACGCCGTGCGCCGGGCCTGCGACGCCCTGCGCCCGATCGCCCAGGAGCGCGGGGTGGCCTTCATCCTGAACGACCATCCCGAACTGGCCCGCGAGACCGGCTGCGACGGCGTGCATGTCGGGCAGAAGGACACGCCCTACGCCCAGGCGCGGCGGATCGTCGGCAACGACGCCATCGTCGGCGTGACCTGCCACGACAGCCGCCATCTTGCCATGGAAGCGGGCGAGGCCGGGGCCGATTACGTCGCCTTCGGCGCCTTCTTCCCCACCACCACCAAGGACGCCGAATTCAAGGCGGAGCCGGAGCTGCTCCGGTGGTGGTCGGAGCTGATGGAGGTCCCCTGCGTCGCCATCGGCGGCATCACCCAGGAGAATTGCGGGCCGTTGGTGAGCGCCGGGGCCGATTTCCTGGCCGTGGTCGGCGCCGTGTGGAATCATCCCGATGGGCCGGGCGCCGCCGTGAAGGCGTTCAACGCCGCCATCGCCGCGGCCGAGGGGTAACGAAGGCCGCCGCCGAATCATGGATCTCCTTTCCATCGAGACGCTGTCCGCGCTGTTCGCGGTCGGCCTTGTCGCGGGCTTCGTCGACGCCATTGCCGGGGGCGGCGGGCTTCTGACCCTCCCCGCCTTGCTCTGGGCCGGTCTGTCGCCCGCGCAGGCGCTGGCGACGAACAAGCTGCAATCCAGCTTTGGCTCCCTCTCCGCCGCGGTGAAGTTCACCCGCGGTGGCGAGGTCAAGCCGCGCGACATGGCGGTGATGATCGCCTGCACCTTCGCCGGCTCCGCGGCGGGCGCCATCATTGTCCAGATGATCGATCCGGGATTCCTGCGCAACGTCATCCCGGTGCTGCTGATCGGCATCGCCATCTGGCTGCTCGTCTCCCCGAAAGCCGGAGAGATCGACGCGCAGCAGCGCATCGGGGAGCGCGGCTTCGCCCTGCTCGCCGGGACGGGGATCGGCTTCTACGACGGCTTCTTCGGGCCTGGCACCGGCACCTTCTTCGCCATCGCCTTCGTCTCGCTGCTCGGCTTCAACCTGCGCAAGGCGACCGCCCACACGAAGGTGCTGAACTTCACCAGCAACATCGCCGCGTTGCTGTTCTTCCTGGCTGGCGGTCAGATCGCCTGGCTGGCCGGGCTGCTGATGGGGGTGGGCCAGATGATCGGCGCGCAGATCGGCGCCCATATGGTCATCCGCAACGGCGCGGCCATCGTGCGGCCCATGCTGGTCGTCGCCTCCATCGCCATCACGGCGAAGCTGATCTGGACGGACGCCCAGAGCGTGATCGGCGCGGGCATGGCCATGGTCGCCGGCTGGCTGGGCTGAGCACCTTCTGATTTCCACATTTCCAGCCCGCGGCGAATCGACCGTGGCGGGCATTTCCCTGTCCAAAGCGTATCTCCGGACGCATGGTTTGTTGGTCCAACATTTTTTCAGCGGGTCCACTTTACGTTAACGTCAATGTGTGTATCATTGCGTCAAATAACGAAATTGGGGAGAAACGCATGTCCAATTGGTCACTGAAGGGGAACCTGCTCGCCGCCGCCGCGGCCATCGCCATCGCGGCGCCGCTGCCGGCCGGCGCCGCCGGCTATCTGCTGAAGGAACAGAGCGCCTCCGGTCAGGGCACCTCCTTCGCAGGCGCCACCGCCAACGGCATGGGCGACGCCACCGCGCTGTTCTTCAACCCGGCAGCGCTGGGCAGCATCGAGGGGAATCAGGCGGTCGGCGTGCTGAGCGGCGTGTTCCCGACCTCGAAGACCAGCAACGCCCGCGGCACCCGCGCCACGCGGCTGGGCGGCAGCACCATCCAGGGCACCTCCGACCCCGGCGACATCGGCATGGACGCGGTGATTCCGTCGGGCTATCTGGCCTACACGGTGTCGCCGGACGTGAAGCTGGGCCTCGCCATCACCGCGCCCTGGGGCCTGTCCACCGACTATCCGGAAAGCTGGACCGGCCGTTACCACGGCATCCATTCCAGCCTGCTGACGATCAACATCTCCCCGACCGTGTCCTACCGGCTGATGCCGGACCTGACCATCGCTGGCGGCCTGCAGCTCCAATACGCCAAGGCCCGGCTGAGCCAAGCGGTGGATTTCGGCTCCATCCTGGCGGCCACCGGCGTCCCCATCGCGCCCGGCTCGCGCGATGGCGTGGGCGAGGTCAAGGGCGACAGTTGGGGCTTCGGATTCACCGCCGGCATGCTGTACGAGCCGGTCAAGGGCACCCGCTTCGGCGTCTCCTACCGTTCCTCCGTCTTCCACGAACTGGACGGTGATTCGAAGTTCGAAGGCGTTCCCGCCGTCCCGGCGCTGCGCGCCAGCTTCGCCAATTCGCCGGTGCGGGCCAAGGTCGCCACGCCGGATATCATCTCCTTCGGCGCCTATCACGAGCTGACCAGTTCCTTCGCCGTGATGGCCGACGCGCAATGGACCAACTGGTCGCGCTTCAAGGAGCTGCGCATCCGCTACCGCAACCCGTTGCGCACCGACACCGTGACCGACGAGAACTGGGACGACTCCTGGTTCTTCGCGCTGGGCGCCGCCTACAAGTGGAACGAGAAGCTGACCCTGCGCTTCGGAGTGGCCTATGACCAGACCCCGGTCACCGACCAGTACCGCACGCCGCGCATTCCGGACGAGGACCGTTACTGGGTGTCGATCGGCGCCGGCTACCAGGTCACCGACAACATCCGGACCGACATCGGCTACAGCCACATCTTCGCCAACAAGGCCAAGATCGACCTGCGCGACAACCTGACGGGCAGCGACGCCTTCCGCGGCAACCTGTCCGCCGACTACAAGGCCCATGTGGACGTGATCGCGCTCCAGACCAAGATCACCTTCTGATCCGCACCCCGGTGGAGCGCGCGGGCGCCGCCCGTTCGCTTCACCGTCCCCGCCTCTTGTCCATCGCCGCGTCCGTGCTAGGCTTTTCCCCAATCAAGAACCCGTCCCGGGAGAGGAATCCGCATGGCCGACACCTTCACCGCCTTCGTCATCGAGGACGCCGACGGCAAGCCCAAGGGGGGCTTCAAGCCGCTGAGCCTTGCCGACCTGCCCGACCATGACGTGCTGGTCGAGGTCGCCTATTCCACTCTGAACTACAAGGACGGCCTCGCCGTCTCCGGCAAGGGCCGGATCGCCCGCAAACTGCCGATGGTCGCCGGCATCGATCTCGCCGGGAGGGTCGTGGAGTCGCGCTCCGCCGACTGGAAGGCCGGCGACACCGTCATCGTCAACGGCTGGGGCCTGTCGGAAACCCAGTGGGGCGGTTACAGCCGGTTCCAGCGCGTGAAGCCGGAATGGCTGACCCGTCTGCCCGACGCCTTCTCGCCGGAGGAGGCGATGGGCATCGGCACCGCCGGCTACACCGCGGCGCTCTGCGTCGACGCGCTGGAGGATTGGGGCACGATCCAGCCCGGCGGCAAGGAGGTTCTGGTCACCGGAGCGGCCGGCGGCGTCGGTTCCGTCGCGGTCGCCCTGCTCGCCAAGGCCGGCTATCCGGTCACCGCTTCCACCGGACGGCCCGAAACCCACCAATATCTGTCCGGCCTGGGCGCCACCGGCTTCATCGACCGCGCGGCCCTTCAGGAGAAGGGTCCGCCGCTCCAGAAGGAACGCTGGGCCGGCGGCGTCGATTCGGTGGGCGGCATCATGCTGGTCAACGCCTTGTCGCAGACCGTCTGGGGCGGCGCCATCGCCGCCTGCGGGCTGGCGGGCAGCGCCGACCTGCCCGGAACGGTCCTGCCGCACATCCTGCGCAGCGTCACGCTGATCGGCATCGACTCGGTCGCCGCCCCGGCGGCGCGGCGCGAACGCGCCTGGGCGCGGCTGGCCCGCGACCTCGACAAGGACCACCTGAAGGCCATGTACACGGTGGAGCCGATGTCGAAGCTGCCGGAACTGGCCGGCCGGATCCTCGCCGGGCAGGTCCGCGGCCGCGTGGTGATCGACGTCACCGCCTGAGGCCGCCGAAGCCGGTGGCGGACGGCCTCAGCCCCCCGCCACCGGCAGCCAAAGCACCTCGTCGATACTCTCCGCCCCGCTGCACAGCATGACCAGCCGGTCGAAGCCCAGCGCGATGCCGCTGCATTCCGGCATGCCGTGCTCCAGCGCGGCGAGGAAGTCCTCGTCCACCGGGAAGCGGTCGCCGTAGATGCGTTCCTTCAGGTCCATGTCGGCCTCGAAGCGGGCACGCTGGGCGCGGGCGTCGGTCAGTTCGCCGAAGGCGTTGGCGAGTTCCAGGCCGCAGGCGTACAGCTCGAACCGCTCGGCCAGCCGCGGGTCCTCCGGCTTGGGGCGCGACAGGGCGGCCATGCAGACCGGATAGTCGGTCAGCACGCAGGGCACACCCATGCCCAGATGCGGCTCGATCCGGTCGAACATGATGCGGAAGACGATGTCCTCCCAACGGTCGCCGTCGTGCGGCGGGATGCCGATGCCCCGCGCCATAGCGGCCAGCGGGGCCGGATCGGGGTCGTGTGTGCCGTCGAAGGTCTCCAGCAGGTCGAACCCCGCATACTCCCGGAAGGCGTCCTGCACGGTCTGCACCCGCCACTCCTTGAAGGGATCGCAGGTCATGCCGCGGAACTCGAATCGTGTCCGCCCGGCGGCGACGGCGGCCTCCCGCACCAGATCCTCGCAGTCGCGGATCAGCGCCCGGTAGCCCTCCCCCGCCCGGTACCATTCGAGCATGGAGAATTCCGGCGCGTGGGTGGCCGACCGCTCGCCGTTCCGGAAGACATGGGCGATCTGGTAGATGCGCGGCAGCCCGGCCACCAGCAGCTTCTTCATCGCGAATTCCGGGCTTGTGTGCAGGTGCAGCCGCCGCCGGTCGTCGGGGTGCGGCCCCACCAGCTCCGTCGCGAAGGCCTGGAGATGCGGCTCCATCCCCGGCGAGACTTGGAGCGCCGGGGTGTCCACCTCCAGGAAGGCGTTCTCCTCGAAGAAGCGGCGGACGGCGCCCAGCACGCGGCCGCGCACGGCCAGATGGGGGCGGCGGCGGGCGAAGCTCTCGGGAGCCCAGGCGGGCGTGACGGGGGACATGATGGCCTTCACTGACGGAGCGATGACGCTGCTTAGCAGAGTGGGAACGGTGGCGAAAACGGACAAAGAAGGCGCAGAACGCTGAATGAGCCCCACCCGGCGTTGCCACCAGCCCGGCAAGCTGCTAGGTTCCGCGCCGCCTGTCTCCTGGAAATCACGAGTATGTCATGAAGGTCAACGCCAACACGATGCGTCCCGGCCATGTGCTGGAGCATAACGGTAAGCTCTGGGTCATCACGAAGACCGCTATCGTCCAGCCCGGCAAGGGCGGCGCCTTCATCCAGCTTGAAATGAAGGATGTGCGCACCGGCAACAAGTCGATCGAGCGCTTCCGCACCCAGGAGACGGTCGAGCGCGCCCGCCTGGACGAGCACGAGATGACCTTCTTGTTCGCCGAAGGCGACAGCTACACCTTCATGGACAAGGAAAGCTACGAGCAGACCGCCATCCCCGGCGAGATCATCGGCGACCAGAAGGTGTTCCTGCAGGACGGCATGGAAGTCACCGTGCAGTCCTTCGAAGGCGCGCCGCTCGGCGTCGAGATCCCCGGCAAGGTCACCCTGCAGATCACCGAGGCCGACCCGGTGGTGAAGGGTCAGACGGCCTCCTCCTCCTACAAGCCGGCGAAGCTGGAGAACGGCGTGTCGATCCTGGTGCCGCCGCACATCGAGTCGGGCACCCGCGTCGTCGTCGACACCCAGACCGGCGAGTATGTCGAGCGCGCCAAGGACTGACCGTCCTGACTGATTTTCTGCGCACCGGCTCTCGCTTAAGGCAGGGGCCGGTGTATTCTTTTTCCGGTTCCGCACGAGATAAAGCACGCCCATGGCCACCCGCTCCGCCCTTATCAACGTGATGGTCCGCGCCGCCGAAAAGGCGGCCCGCGGCCTTGTCCGCGACTTCGGCGAGGTCGAGCACCTCCAGGTGTCGCGCAAGGGCCCGGCGGACTTCGTGTCCGCCGCCGACATGAAGGCGGAAAAGCTGCTGCGCGAAGAGCTGCAGAAGGCCCGCCCGGATTTCGGCTTCCTCATGGAGGAGACGGGCGCCAGCAAGGGCAGCGACCCGACCGCCCGCTGGATCGTCGATCCGCTGGACGGCACCACCAATTTCCTGCACGGCATCCCGCATTGGGCGATCTCCATCGCCGCGGAGAAGAACGGCGAGATCGTCGCCGGCGTCGTGTACGAGCCGGTGCACGACCAGATGTTCTGGGCCGAAAAGGGCCAGGGCGCCTTCCTGAACCACCAGCGCCTGCGCGTGTCGGAGCGCCGCAACCTCGCCGACGCGGTGATCGCCACCGGCATCCCCTTCAAGGGCCGCGGTGACCATGCCGGCTTCCTGGTGGAAGCCGAGGCCCTGATGAAGGAAGTCGCGGGCATCCGCCGCTTCGGCGCCGCCTCGCTCGACCTCGCCTACGTCGCGGCGGGCCGCTACGACGGCTACTGGGAGCGCGGTCTCGCCCCCTGGGACGCTGCGGCCGGCCAGCTTCTGGTGACCGAGGCCGGCGGCTTCGTCGGTGAGATCGGCGGCGGGCGCAACCCGGTGTTCGGCGGCACAATCCTGGCGGCCAACGCCCACTTCCACCTGCCGATCGCCAAGATCCTGCGCGGTGCGACGGAACGCAAGGTGCGCTCCGCTCCCGCCGGGGCGGCGGACGCCGGTCAGGGCTGACCTCCGGCCGAGCCATAAGCCCTTCATGACGTTGGGGTAGCAGGGGCCGCGCTTTGGTGGGGAAACACGCCGCGCGGCCCAAAGGGCGTTGTCCCTACGCCGATCGAAGGGCTATGGTACCAACGCTTTTCCGTGTCACTGGGAACAACGCGCTGGTCACCATGAGGATTGTCGGACGCATGAGCCGTTCTCCAAACGCCCCCGTCGGGCAGCGGGCTCCCTTGCGCGTCCTCTCCGCCGCCACGGCCGTGGCTCTGTCCATGGCCGTGACCGCCTGCTCCTCGCCGGGCACCGCGCCGCCCCTGACCAGCGCCGCCGCCCCGGCCCCGGCCAACGCCGCCAATGCGGGTGGCCTGACGCTGGAGAACGCGCAGCCGCTGCCGATCCCGCCGCGGCCCGACATCTTCCCGCCGCCGGCCCCGCCGGCCCCGCCGGTCTTCCGGGCTCCGACCCTGATGACGGCGCCGGATCTGCCGCAAATGTCGGTCGGCCCGACCCCGCCGCCGCCGGCCCTGCCGGAAGGCGCACCGCCGGTCCCGGCCTCCAACCGGCCGGCGGCACCTCCGCCGCCCGACCGGACGCAGACCGCCGCCCTGCCGCCGCCGACTCCGAAAGCGCCTGCGGCGCCGGCCCTGCCCCGGATGGAGCCGTTGACGGTGCTGTTCGACGGCCCCGCCACCGCTTTGCCCGAACCGGCCCAGACGCGTCTGGGCACCATTGCGGAGCGCCTGAACGCCAATCCGCAGCTTCGCCTGCAAATCCGCTCCTACGCCAGCGGCACGCCGGAGACGGCGCGCGAGGCGCGGCAGCTGTCGTTGGCCCGCGCCTTGGCCGTCCGTGAACGCCTTGGCACCGCCGGCATCGCCAGCACGCGCGTGGACATCCGCGCCCTGGGCATGGAGGCGGCCGGCGGCGCGCCGGATCGGCTGGACGTGGAGTTCCTGAACCAGTGAGCTGCTCTCTGTAACCCGTACAGCCTGCCCCTTCCCCTGGACGAGAGTGCCCATGGCCGCCATCGCCCCGTCGTCCCAGCCTCTTGAGGAGCCTTCCCCGATGACGCGCCCGGAGCGCTTCCTGACACGGATGATCCTCTTCCTGGTGGTCGTGGGAAGCGTGACGGCCTTGCTGTTCCCGGCCCTGCGCGCCGCCTTCATGAACAACCCGGCGCTGAACGGGCTGATCCTCGGCACGCTGCTCGCCGGTATCCTGTTCATCTTCCGCCAGGTGCTGATGCTGCGGCCCGAGGTGGCGTGGCTGGAGCATTTCCAGTCCGGTAACCCGGCCGTCGCCGCGCCGGAACCGGTGCTGCTCGCCCCGATGGCGCGCATGCTGCGGGAACGGCGCGGGCGGCTGACCCTGTCGGCGCTGTCCATGCGCTCGCTGCTCGACGGCATCGCCTCGCGGCTGGACGAGTCGCGGGAGCTGTCGCGCTACCTGATCGGTCTGCTGATCTTCCTCGGCCTGCTCGGCACCTTCTGGGGCCTGCTGCACACGGTGCAGTCGGTCGGCTCGGTCATCGGGGGGCTGTCGGTGCAGGGCGGCGACGTCGGGGCGATGTTCAGCAACCTCCAACACGGGCTGGAAGCGCCGCTGACCGGCATGGGCACGGCCTTCAGCTCCTCGCTGTTCGGTCTGGCGGGCTCACTGGTGCTGGGCTTCCTGGAGCTTCAGGCCAGCCAAGCGCACAACCGCTTCTTCCAGGACGTTGAGGACTGGCTGTCCGGCGCCACCCGCCTTTCCAGCGGGGCCGGCGGCAGCCTGGAGACCGGCGACCAGTCGATGCCGGCCTATCTGACGGCGCTTCTGGAGCAGACGGCGGAGAACCTCGATTCGCTCCAGCGCACCGTCGCCACCGCCGAGGAAGGCCGCCGCTCGGCCAACGCCAATCTGATGGCGCTGACCGAACGGCTGAGCACGCTGACCGACCAGATGCGCGCCGAACAGCAGCTTCTCCTGCGGCTGGGCGAGAGCCAGCTTGAGATGAAGGGACTGCTCGACCGGCTGTCCGACGCGGCCATCGGCGGCTTCGACGACGCCTCGCGCCAGCATCTGCGCAACATGGACATCTACCTCGCCCGCATGGTCGAGGAGTCGTCCACGGGCCGGGTCCAGGCGGTGCAGGAGATCCGCAGCGAGATCAAGCTGTTGGCCCGCACCATCGCCGCCCTGGCCGAGGAATCGGAACAGCGCTGATCGGAACGGCGCTGACGCCTACCCCCTGTCCGTCCGGAGGGACACCCCGCCATGCCCAGCATCAGCCGCCGCAACGGCCACCGTGAGGCCAGCGCATGGCCCGGATGGGTGGACGCGCTGTCGTCCCTCGTCATGGTGGTCATCTTCCTGCTGATGATCTTCGTCGTCGCCCAGTTCTACATGGCGACCGCCCTGACCGGGCGTGACGAGCAACTCGGCAGCCTGAACCGCAAGGTGGCGGAGCTGAACGACCTGCTGGCGCTGGAGCGGGACGCCAACGCCGACCTCCGCATCAACGTCGCCCAGCTCTCGGCGGAGCTTCAAGGCTCCGTGGTGGCGAGGGACACCATGACCGGCCGCATCGCCACGCTCCAGGGCGACCTCGACCACGCCACCCGCGCGGCGGAGGAGTTGCAGCGCACGATCCGCGCCGACAAGGAAACCATCGAGCTGAAGCTGGCCGAAGCCGCCAGCCTCCAGGCCGATCTGAAGGCATTGCGCGAAGCCCGGACCAAGCTGGAGGGCGAGCTGGCCGCAGCCGCCGCTCAGCAGCGCCTGACCGAAGAGCAGCGTCAAGCCCTGCTGGCCGAGCTTGGCGGGGAACGCGACCGGTCCAAGGCGCTGGAAACGCGGCTCGCCAGCGCCGACGAGAAGACGATGCTCGCGCAGAAGGACATCGAGAAGCGCGACATCCGAATCACTGAGTTGATGGCTTCCCTGTCCGCCGAGCAGGGCGCGACTGGCAAGGCGAACGAGCAGGTCGACCTGCTGAACCGGCAGATGGCCGCCTTGCGCGAGCAACTCGCCCGCATCGGCGCCGTGCTGGAAATCTCGGAGAAGAAGGCGGAGGAGCAGCAGGTCCAGATCGCCGAACTCGGCTCGCGGCTGAACCAGGCGCTGGCCGCCAAGGTGCAGGACCTCGCCCGCTACCGCTCCGAGTTCTTCGGACGGGTGCGCGAGGCTTTGGGCAATCGGCAGGACGTGCGCATCGTCGGCGACCGCTTCGTCTTCCAGTCGGAGCTGCTGTTCCCCTCCGGCTCCGCGACTCTGGAGGAGGCCGGCAAGCAGCGGCTGGCGGAACTGGCGCGCACGCTGATCGAGATCGGCCGGACCATCCCGCCGGACATCAACTGGGTGCTGCGCGTGGACGGCCACACCGACGCGCGCCCGGTGCGCATCCAGTTCGCCTCGAACTGGGAGCTGTCGGCGGCGCGCGCGATCTCGGTGGTGAAGTACCTGATCGACCAGGGAATTCCGGCGGACCGTCTGGCCGCCGCCGGTTTCGGCGAATATCAGCCGCTCGACCCCGGCACCAGCGACGAGGCGCTGGCGCGGAATCGGCGGATCGAGGTGAAGCTGGATCAGCGGTAAGAACCCAATCCCTTCTCCCCTCTGGGGAGAAGGTTAGGATGAGGGGGCGGCCGCAGGCCGGAAATGCCCTGCAATGAGGCTGCGTTTCCGCCCTTCGGGCGCCCCCTCACCCTGACCCTCTCCCCGGAGGGGAGAGGGAAATTCGGGCAAAACCCTACTCCGCCGCGACCGTCTCCGGCTCCACCGTCGGCGTCCACCGCAGCACCGGCTTGCGCGCCGCGGCGGTCTCGTCGAGGCGGCGGCGCGGGGTCAGGCGCGGGACGCCCTGGAAATAGGCCACGTCGCCGGACTTGGCCCGCTCCGCCAGGGCGCGCAAAGCGGTGACGAACTGATCCAGGCTGGCCTTCGACTCCGTCTCGGTCGGCTCGATCAGCAGGGCGCCGTGCACGACCAGCGGGAAGTACATGGTCATCGGGTGGAAGCCCTCGTCGATCAGCGCCTTGGCGATGTCGAGCGTGGTCACACCCGTGCCCTTCAGGAAGCGGTCGTCGAACAGGCATTCGTGCATGCACGGCCCGTCAAAGGAGGGCGTCATCACGTCCTGAAGACGGGCCAGCAGATAGTTCGCGTTCAGCACCGCGTCGTTCGCCACCTGCCGCAGCCCGTCGGCGCCGTGGCTCATCATGTAGGCGAGCGCGCGGACGAACATGCCCATCTGGCCGTGGAACGCCTTCATCCGCCCGAAGGCCGGGCCGTCGCCGGCCTGCTCCACCAGACGGAAGGCGCCGTCCTTGTCCTGCACCACGTAGGGCACCGGGACGAAGGGGGCCAGCGACTCCGCGAAGACCACCGGGCCGGAGCCCGGACCACCGCCGCCGTGCGGGGTGGAGAAGGTCTTGTGCAGGTTGATGTGCATCACGTCGATGCCGAGGTCGGCCGGACGCACCCGCCCGACGATGGCGTTGAAGTTGGCGCCGTCGCAGTAGAAATAGGCGCCCGCCGCGTGCACCGCCTCGGCGATGGTGATGATGTCGCGCTCGAACAGGCCGCAGGTGTTCGGGTTGGTCAGCATCAGGCCGGCGACGTCAGGGCCGAGCTTGGCCTTCAGCGCCGCCAGATCGACGCGCCCGTCCTCGGTCGCCGGGATCGCCTCGACGGCGTAGCCGCAGGCGGCGGCGGTCGCCGGGTTGGTGCCGTGGGCGCTTTCGGGGACGAGGATCTTCGTGCGGCCCTTGTCGCCCTTGGCGTCATGGGCGGAGCGGATCGCCATGATGCCGCACATCTCGCCGTGCGCACCGGCCGCCGGGGCCAGCGTCACCGCCGCCATTCCGGTCAGCGTAGCGAGCCAGCGGCCCAGCTCCGCCATCAGCTCCAGCGCCCCCTGCACCGTGCTTTCAGGCTGGAGCGGGTGCACGTCGGCGAAGCCCGGCAGCCGAGCCATCTTCTCGTTTAGGCGCGGGTTGTGCTTCATCGTGCAAGAGCCCAGCGGGTACAGGCCGCTGTCGATGGCGTAGTTCTTCTGCGACAGGCGGGTGTAGTGGCGGACCACCTGCGGCTCGGCGAGGCCCGGCAGGCCGATCCGGCCGCGCGGCTTGACGGAACCCAGACGCGAGCCCACCGCCGGGACCTCGGGCAGGTCCACGCCGCAACGCCCGGCGCTGTCCTGTTCGAAGATCAACGGCTCCTCGATCTGCAGGCCGCGGTTGCCGGTGACGGTCTCCGGAACGGCGCTGTCCGAATTCTGGATGCCGGTCGGGCGACCCTGGTTGTTCATGCTCATCACAGAACCTCGGCGAGGGCGGTGGCGAAGGCGTCCATGTCGGACTCGGTGTTGGTCTCGGTGGCGGCCACAATCAGCAGGTCGTCGAGCCCGCCGCCGAACAGGCGGGAGGCCGGCACACCGCCCAGGATGCCGCGTTGCGCGAGAGCTTCCACGACCTCCGCCGCCGGCTTTGGCAGCTTGACGGTGAATTCGTTGAAGAAGCTGTCGTTGACGATCTCGACGCCCGTCACCGCCGCCAGCTTGTCGGCCAGTTGCACGGCCTTGGCGTGGTTGATCTCGGCGAGCCGGGTGAAGCCCTCTTCCCCGAGCAGGCTGAGGTGGATGGAGAAGGCCAGCGCACACAGGCCGGAGTTGGTGCAGATGTTCGAGGTCGCCTTCTCGCGGCGGATGTGCTGCTCGCGCGTCGACAGCGTCAGCACGAAGCCGCGCCGCCCGTCGGCGTCCACCGTCTGGCCGCAGAGGCGGCCCGGCATCTGGCGGACCAGCTTCTCCTTCACCGCGAACAGCCCGACATAGGGGCCGCCGAAGTTCAGCGCGTTGCCCAGCGACTGGCCTTCCGCCGCCACGATGTCGGCGCCCATCTCGCCCGGCGGGGTCAGCAGGCCGAGCGACACGGCCTCCGTCACCACGACGATCAGCAGGGCGCCCTTGGCTTGGCAGGCGTTGCCCAGCTCCGTGTAGTCGCGGACATGGCCGAACACGTCGGGATTCTGCACGACGACGCAGGAGGTGTCGCCGTCGACCGCAGCCAGCAGGTCCTCGCCGCCCGTCGGGGCCGGCGGCATCACCACCGTCTCGAAACCGATGAAGCGGGCGTCGGTCGTCGTGGTGTCGCGGTAATGCGGGTGCAGGCCGCCGGACAGCACGGCCTTCTTCCGGCGGGTGACGCGGTTGGCCATCATCACGGCTTCCGCGCAGGCGGTCGCGCCGTCGTACATGGAGGCGTTGGCGACGTCCATGCCGGTCAGCAGCGAGACCTGGGTCTGGAACTCGAACAGGACCTGCAGCGTGCCCTGGCTCACCTCAGGCTGGTAGGGGGTGTAGGCGGTCAGGAACTCGCCGCGCTGCACCAGATGGTCCACCGTCGCCGGGATGTGGTGGCGGTAGGCGCCGGCGCCGAGGAAGCTCGGCACGCTGCCGGCGGGCAGGTTCTTCCCCGCCATCGCCGACAGGGCGCGATCGACCTCAAGCTCGCCCATATGGTTGGACAGCCCCTTGATCGGGCCGGAGAGGCGGGCCGCCTCGGGCACGTCGCGGAACAGCTCGTCCACCGACGGCACGCCGATGGCCTCCAGCATGGAGCGCCGGTCGGCCTCGGTCAGGGGCAGGTAACGCATCTCAGGCTTGCCCTTCCACGAAGGCCTTGTAGGCGGCTTCGTCCATCAGCCCGTCCAGCTCCGCCGGGTTGCTGAGGCGCAGCTTGAAGAACCAGCCGGTGGTCTCGGCCCCGGCGTTCACCAGCGACGGGTCGTTCTCCAGATCGGCGTTGGCCTCGATCACCTCGCCGGAGACCGGGGCGAACACGTCGCTGGCGGCCTTCACCGACTCCACGACGGCGGCTTCCTTGCCCTGGGCGAGCTGGCGGCCGACGTCCGGCAGCTCGACGAACACGACGTCGCCGAGCTGGTGCTGGGCGTGGTCGCTGACGCCGACGGTGCCGACATCGCCCTCGACGCGGACCCACTCATGGTCCTTGGTGTACTTGATGGTCATGATTGTCCCCTGTTCGAAACGGTTTTGTGATTCTCAGCCGCGGTAGTAGCGCTGCGGCACGAAGGGAATGGCGGCGACCTTGGCGGCCAGCGGCTTGCCGCGGACCATGAGCTGAACCGGCGTGCCCACGGCGGCGTGCGCGCGGTCCACATAGCCCATGGCGACCGGGGCGGAGGCGGTGGGGCCGAAGCCGCCGCTGGTCACCTCGCCGATCTTCCGGCCGTCCGAGTCGCAGACGTCGGTGTGCTCGCGGGCCGGCTGGCGGCCTTCCGGCTGGAGGCCGACGCGGCGGCGCGGGGCGCCGTTGGCGAGCTGGTCCTTGATGATGGCGTAGCCGGGGAAGCCGCCCTCTTCCCGGCGGCGCTTGGACAGCGCCCATTCCAGGCCGGCCTCGACCGGAGTCGTCGTCTCGTCGATGTCGTGGCCGTAGAGGCAGAGCCCGGCCTCCAGGCGCAGCGAATCGCGCGCCCCCAGCCCGATGGCCTCGACCTCGCCCTCGGCCAGCAGGGCGCGGGCGATGGTCTCGGCATCGGATTTGTCGCAGGAGATCTCGTAGCCGTCCTCGCCCGTGTAGCCGGAGCGGGTGATGATGACCGGGATGCCGTCGAAGGTGGCCGGCAAGTAGCTCATGAACTTCATGGTGGCCGCTTCGGGGATGAAGCGCCCCAGCACCGCCGCGGCCTCCGGCCCCTGCAGGGCCATCAAGGCGAGGTCGTCCAGCAGTTCCACCTCGGCCTTGCCCTTCAGCCGCTCGCGCATGTGGGCGACGTCGTGATCCTTGCGGGCGGCATTGACGACCAGGAACAGGTGGTCGCCGGCGTTGGTGACCATCAAATCGTCCAGGATGCCGCCCTGCTCGTTCAGGAACAGCGTGTAGCGCATGCGCCCACGGGCCAACCCCTTGATGTCGCCGGGAACCAGCGACTCCAGCGCGGCGGCCGGGTCCTCGCCGGTCAGGCGCACCTGCCCCATGTGCGACACGTCGAACAGCCCGGCCTTGGCGCGGGTGTGCTGGTGTTCCTTGAGGATGCCGAGCGGGTACTGCACCGGCATGTCGTAGCCGGCGAAGGGCACCATCTTGCCCTTCAGCTCCAGATGGAGGCTGTGCAGCGGCGTTTTCTTGGGGGACTCAGAAGCCTCGGTCACGCGGGTCCTCCGACATAGGGTCGCACAACCCGCGCCGGGATTGGCGCGAGTCCTGCCCCCTCTGTCCTGGACCTGAGAGATTCACCGGCGGGGTCCAACCCCCAACGACCGGTTTACTCCTTCGGTGAGCCGTCGCCCGCCATGCGCGGACGAAGCTGCTTTCCAGAGTTGCCTTATCCCCCTTGCGGTCCTTTTGCCTGAGAGTTTCCGGGGCGGTTGCTCCTTCGGCGCCGCAGACCGGCATCCAGTGTCCTGGCCCCCGGCCCGCGATCTCTCCCGCGAGGGATCGTCGGCTTGTGCGATCTAACCTACCGAGACCTTTGGGAATGTCAATCAGCGCATGGATAAGCTTGGCCTCCGGCCTCAGGCTGACGACGGTGAGATGACCCCCATTTTCCGACCCCCTCCCATATAGCGGGGATTAGGCGGTAAGGAGGACACGGCGACGCAGTTTGAGCGTCCATACTGGCGCTTGATGAACTCCAGCTTGTTGATCGGATCTTCCGCCTGCCCACTGCTCCAGGCCATGGTAAGCGGCGTTTTGACGGAGGCCTCGCCTTGCCCCACTCCGGTGGCGAAGGCCTTGACAGCTGGGAAGCCGCATCACTGCCCATCGCCGCGCGAAATGGGGAAACCGGGACTGGTCCGAGGCTGGCTTGGGGCGCCAAAGAAACCGGAGTTGCAAGGCCTGCGCGATTCTCGCTTGCGACCGCGGCCTCGCTTGGCTAACAAGCTCGCTATCTGCTATTCAATGGAGACAGTTCTTGCGTCTTTTATGAAAATGGCAGCGTAAACCGGTGCGAATAGCACCATGCAGTCAGCGGAGGATGCAAAGCATGATTCGAAAAATTAAAACAACAGTTAGACTCATTAGGAATTTGCAAAGCCTCCCTGATATAGAGAGCGATATTCAAAAACTCAATACTGCCAATGAAGAAATAATAAATAATACTAATACATTATCAGAAAAACTAAGCATTTTAGATAATTCACTAGAGCGCAGGTTCAATAAAGAAATTCTTAATACCATTTCATCAAGACTCGATATAATTGAAAACCTCCAGCTTTCTCTCGCTAGAGATCTGCACGAATATACTCGCCCCTCAAGCATGCACAGAGAGAACATCAGAGCAGATTGGGAGGAATCCCCATACTACGATGATTGGGACAACGAGAAAGGCCTTACAGGATTCTGGGGGGAGGCCACCCCGTTCTTCCGACTATTTTCTGAGCTTGACTGCGACGTGGCCATGGACTTGGCGTGTGGACGCGGTCGTCATTCAGCTCAGATACTCCAATTGAGGTCGCCAACAGCGCTGTACTTAGTGGATATTAACAAAAGCAATATAGCCCATTGCCGCAAGCGCTTTGCTGACGATGCAAGGGTTCATTGCTTCGTGAACGACGGCTGCAAGCTATCGCACATTGCCGACAATAGCCTGACAGCAATTATTTCATACGACGCGATGGTCCACTTCGAATACGACGACGTCATTTCCTATATAAAGGAGTTCTCGCGCGTACTTTCCCCAGGAGGAAAAGCCCTCATCCACCACTCCAACAATGACAGGCAGCCTGGCAACACCTACCAAGAGAACCCTCACTGGCGCAACTTCATGTCCGCCCCACTTTTCAAACACGCGGCTATTCGCTCCGGTCTCAATGTAGTGGAGCAGGTTCTAATGGATTGGGGAGACTCTCCGATGGATAAGGATCTGGACTGCTTGTCACTCCTTGAAAAGCCGGCAGCATAACACGCTCTCAAAGTTCCCGGAAACGGCATACCAGCCGCTTCCGGGAACGATGCTTCCATCGACCTTTCTGGCCAGACGGCAGTGGTCCGAGTCGGTATGCCGCGACCGGTTGGGTGGGAACCAGCCCCCCAAGGGCGCCATGGTCATCGTATCGTCCACCGCCAGCCAACTTCAGTCGATGCCGACCACAGCATCGACACCCCGTCATCAATTCACTCGCGAATACAGCGGAAGGCGAAGGCCTGCCACCGTTTGCCGGTCCGCAGGACTAAGCCCATGGCATCCATGGCCGCCCGTCGGGAACCCGTGGATTGTGAAAGCCAAACAGGTGCGATGGGCACTTCGGCAGCAATGGCGTCATACGCTCCCAAAGTTCGCCCGGCAACCGTCAGCCGCCGTCTGAAACCAATCTGCACATGAGAGCTTCCATACCGCAGCAATGTGCAGAAAATCCAACAGAACAGATCCAGAACGCCCCACTGGAACAGGTCCTTTCCATCCACTTACTGCTTCATCTGCGCCCGGTTGAAAGCCAGCTGCTCCGGCGTCAGCTGGAAGCCCAGGAAGATTTTCCAGTCCTTGCCGTTGGCGTCCTTGGGCAGCGGAATCTTCGGCGCCAGCTCCTCGCGGCTGCCGGAGCGGAGCTTGCCGGCATCGAAGGTGACGGAGGTGTCGAACTCCGTCTTGGTCGTCGGCGCCTCCTCGCCCGGCTTGGCGACGGCGACGAAGTAGCGGTAGTTCGCCGTGTTGCCCTGCATGGCCGGCCCGCGCTCCGCGATCAGGAAGACGTTCACGTTCACCGTGACGCCGTCGCTGGTGTAGTCGCAGTTGCCGGAGTAATCGGCCAGCGCCGCGCGGGAGGTCACGTCCGTCAGGTCGCGTCCGCCGCCATTGCGGAATTGGGTGACCTCCGCCAGATCGCGGACGATGGACACCTTCGGGCAGGCCAGGGCCGCGTCCGCCGCGGGGTTCGATCCGCCCCCGAGTCCGGAACAGCCGGTGAGCGCCAAGACGCCGAACCCTGCACCCAGACTCGCGAATGCAAGCGCCCGCGGGCTTTTCCGGGCTGGGGTTCCTATATTACGGTCGCGGCGGCGGTCCATCGGTCTGGCCTAACGGTTGGAAGGGTGTGTTCTGCCACGACTTTAGAGAAGCGGTGGGGCCGGCACAAGGCCACGCCGCCGCTGCGACGAACGAACCCCTACACCCCTTTTTCGAGACACCGGAACGACGCGCATGACCCAGACGCCCCTGACCATCCTGCTTGCGGCCCCCCGTGGCTTCTGCGCCGGCGTGGACCGCGCGATCCAGATCGTGGAGGTGGCGCTGGAGCGGTTCGGCGCCCCCGTCTATGTCCGGCACGAGATCGTCCACAACCGATTCGTGGTGCAGAGCCTTGAGGCCAAGGGCGCCATCTTCGTGGACGAGCTGGATCAGGTGCCCGACGGCGTGCCCGTGGTCTTCTCAGCCCACGGCGTGCCGAAGTCGGTCCCGGCGGCGGCCGAACAGCGCGGCCTGTTCTATCTCGACGCCACCTGCCCGCTGGTCAGCAAGGTGCACCGCGAGGCCGAGCGCCACTTCAACGAGGGGCGCCAGATCGTCCTGATCGGCCACGCCGGCCACCCGGAGGTGATCGGCACCATGGGCCAATTGCCCCAGGGCGCGGTGGTGCTGGTGGAGACGGTGGAGGATGTGGCGACGGTCCAGGTGGACGACCCGGAGAACCTCGCCTACGCCACCCAGACCACCCTGTCGGTGGACGAGACGGCGAGCATCGTCGCCGCCCTCCAGGCCCGCTTCCCGTCCATCGGCGGGCCGAAGAAGGAGGACATCTGCTACGCCACCACCAACCGCCAGCAGGCGGTGAAGGCCATCGCGCCGAAGGTCGACGCCCTGCTGGTGCTGGGCGCGCCGAACTCCTCCAACTCCAAGCGGCTGGTCGAGGTGGCGAAGACCCACGGCTGCCAACGCGCCCAACTCGTCCAACGCGCGGCGGACATCGACTGGTCGGCGCTGGACGGAGTCGCCACGCTGGGCATCACCGCCGGAGCCTCCGCCCCCGAAGTGCTGGTGGAGGAGGTCATGGAGGCCGCCCGCGCCCGCTACGCCGTGACGGTGGAGGAGCTGCGCACCGCCTTCGAGGACATCACCTTCAAGCTGCCGAAGCCGCTGCTGGACGGCGGCGCCCCTTCCCGTCCGGTCCCGGCGGACGCATAATCTGGGAATCGGCCTTCGCGACGGAGACGTTCATGGGCGCGCCCGCCATCCGGAAGATGGACATCGACGAATTCCTCGCCTGGGCCGACCGGCAGGAGCCGGACACGCGCTACGAGCTGGTCGGCGGGCGGCCGCAGGCGATGAACGCGTGCTCCCAGGCGCACAGCCAGATCGCCGCGAACGTCGTTTACGAGGTTCGGCGGCGGTTGCGCCCGCCCTGCCGCGTTCTGTCGGAAGCCGCCATCGAACGCGAAGACCGCGCCGACCGCTTTTACGAGGCCGACATCGCCGTCACCTGCTCGCCCCACCAGCCCGGCCAGCGCTCGACGCCGAATCCGGTGCTTGTGGTCGAGATCCTGTCGGACAGCACGGCCAGCCACGACCGCGGCACCAAGGTGCCCGACTACATGCAGATCCCCTCGGTGCAGGAGGTGCTGCTGGTGGACAGCCGTGCCGTCCGGGCGCAGCTGTGGCGCCGCGACGGACGGCGCTGGATCGTCGAGGATTTCACCGAGGACGCCACGCTGCCGCTGGCCTCCATCGGAGCGGAGCTTCCCCTGTCGGCGCTTTACGACGGCATAGCGCTGTGAGCGGCCCAGGGGTGAACGGCTGCGGCGGCATTGACCGGCGCCCCGAATCCCGGTAAGGCGCTGGCATGGCCGTATACACCGAAGTCACCGACGACGAGCTCAACGCTTTCATCGCCCAGTACGATCTGGGCGCCGTCCTGTCCTGCAAGGGCATCGCGGAGGGGGTGGAGAATTCCAACTTCCTCCTGGTGACGGAGCGCGGCCCCTACATCCTGACGCTCTACGAGAAGCGCACCCGGCGGGAGGACCTGCCCTTCTTCCTGGGTCTGATGGAGCATCTGGCCGACAAGGGCATCGCCTGCCCACTGCCGGTCCAGGGCACGGACGGGCAGGCCCTGCGCGAGCTTTCCGGGCGTCCGGCGGTAATCGTCACCTTCCTGGCCGGCATGTGGCCGCGCCGCATCACGCCGCACCACTGCGCGGAGCTGGGGACGGCGCTGGCCCGCCTGCATCTGGCCGTGGCCGACTTCCGGATGGAGCGCCCCAACGCCCTGTCGCTGGACGGCTGGAAGGACCTTGCCGGCAAATGCGCGCCGCGCGCCGACGAGGTGGCCCGCGACCTGCGCGCGACGCTGGAGGCGGAGATTGCGGCGCTGGAGGCCAATTGGCCCGCCGGCCTGCCGTCCGGGGTCATCCACGCCGACCTGTTCCCCGACAATGTGTTCTTCCGCGGCGACGGGCTGTCCGGCCTGATCGACTTCTACTTCGCCTGCAACGACTTCCTGGCCTACGACATCGCGATCTGCATGAACGCCTGGTGCTTCGAGGTTGACGGGTCGTTCAACGCCACCAAGGCGCGGATGCTGCTGACCAGCTATCAGAAGGTCCGCCCCCTGTCGCCGGCGGAGCTGGCCGCCCTGCCCTGGCTGTGCCGCGGCAGCGCCCTGCGCTTCCTGCTGACGCGCCTCTACGACTGGCTGAACCATCCGCCGGGGGCCTTCGTGCGCCCGAAGGACCCGCTGGAATATCTGCGCAAGCTGCGCTTCCACCAGACCGTCCGCGGGCTCGGCGACTACGCGCTCGACGACGGCGGCAGCTATCAGGTCTGATGACATGACGGACGCAGCGAACAACGGCGACGGCGCCCCGAAGATCGTCGACATCTTCACCGACGGTGCGTGCAGCGGCAACCCCGGCCCCGGCGGCTGGGGCGCCATCCTGCGCTACAACGGGGTGGAGAAGGAGTTGTACGGCGGCGAGCCGGCCACCACCAACAACCGCATGGAGCTGATGGCCGCCATCCAGGCGCTGGAAGCCCTGAAGCGGCCCATGGAGGTGCGGCTCTACACCGACAGCGAGTATGTGAAGAACGGCATCACCCAGTGGATTCACGGCTGGAAGGCCCGTGGCTGGAAGACCGCCGACAAGAAGCCGGTGAAGAACGAGGATCTGTGGCGGCGCCTGGACGAGGCGAAGCGGCAGCACCGGATCGAGTTCCACTGGGTCCGCGGCCACGCCGGCCATCCGGAGAACGAGCGGGCCGACGCGTTGGCCCGCCAGGGCGTCGCCGACGTCCGGCAGGCCGCGCGGGGCTGATCCCGCCCGGCGAACGGCGACCATCCTCAAGGGTTTGTGGACGGCGGACCCGCCGTCCCGCTAGGCTCCCTCCGATAACGAACGACGAAAGATCGTTGGGAGGAGACCGAGATGTATCCGCATTTGCGGAACGAAGCCCGCTGGGTGCTGCCCGAGGTGCTGGCCCATCAGGCCGCCGAACGCGGCGGCAAGACCTTCGTCACGATGATCGCCGGCAAAGAGAACAACGGAGACTCCATCACCTACGCCGAGGCGCAGGAGCAGGCGGGCCTTGTGGCCGGCTTCTTCGCCGGGCTGGGCGTGAAGCCGGGCGACAAAGTGGCAGTGATGCTGCCGAACGGGCTGGACTTCGTGCGCGTGTGGCTGGGGCTGGGGCGGCTGGGCGCCGTCATGGTCGCGCTGAACACCGAGCTGAAGGGCGGCTTCCTGGAGCACCAGCTTGAGAATGCCGGGGCCGCCCTGGCGGTGGTCGACGCCGCCCTGGCCGACCGCATCACCGACATTGCGCCACGCCTGACCGCCCTGCGCGGGCTCGTGGTGCCCGGCGCCGCCCAAGGATCGCCGCACACTGCGCTGGAGGGCTGGCGCGACGCCGCCCCCTACGATGGCCCCCTGCCCCGCGCCGGCGACGACGCCTGCATCATGTACACCTCGGGCACCACCGGCCTGTCGAAGGGCGTGCTGATGCCGCATGGCCACGGCTTCCTGTTCGGGCTGGGCTCCATCGACAATTTCGCGCTGACCGACGAGGACCGCTTCTACATCTGCCTGCCGCTGTTCCACGCCAACGGACTCTACATGCAGCTCTACGCCGCGATGATCTCCGGCGGGTCGGCGGTGCTGCGCGAGCGGTTCAGCGCCTCCGCTTGGCTCGACGACATCCGTCGCCATGGCTGCACGGTGACCAACTCGCTGGGCGCCGTCACCGCCTTCGTAGTGGCCCAGCCGACGCGCCCGGACGACCGCGACCACCCCCTGCGCCTCGTCGGCGCCGCTCCCAACCCGGCGGACACCGAGCTAGTGCTGCGCGAGCGCTTCGGCGTCCGCGACGTCATCAGCCTCTACGGCATGACCGAGGTGAACATCCCGCTCTACGCCGAGATGGGCAAGCCGCGCCCCGGCACCTGCGGCAAGGTCTACGACCGCTATTTCGAGGTGGAGATCCGCGATCCGCAGACCGACATCCCGGTGCTGCATGGTCAGGTCGGCGAGGTCATGGTGCGCCCGAAGGCCGCCTTCGGCTTCCTGTCCGGCTATCACCGGATGCCCGACAAGACGGTGGAGGCGTGGCGGAACCTGTGGTTCCACACCGGCGATGCCGCGGTGATGGACGACGAGGGCTACGTCACCTTCGTCGACCGCATCAAGGACTGCATCCGCCGCCGCGGCGAGAACGTCTCGTCCTACGAGGTGGAGACGGTGCTGTCGCGGCTGGACGGCGTGGCGGAGGTCGCCGCCTACGCCGTGCCGGCGGGCATTCCGGGGGCGGAGGACGAGATCATGGTCGCTCTGGTCGCCGCACCGGGCGCCGCCCTGACACCGGAGACCGTGGCAGCCTTCGCCGAGCGTGAATTGCCGCGCTACGCCCAGCCCCGCTACATCGACATCGTGGACGCCTTCCCCAAGACGCCGACCGCCAAGGTGCAGAAGGCCAAGCTGCGGGAACGCGGCGTGGCCGACACCACCTGGGACCGCACGAAGGCGGGGTGAGGCCGCAGATGTTCAACATCCCCTCTCCCCTCTGGGGAGAGGGTCAGGGTGAGGGGGTTGCGCGTGGCGGTATGTTCAGCACAAGCGCAACCCCCTCACCGGCCCTACGGGCCACCCTCTCCCCAGAGGGGAGAGGGCTTAATGACGCCCCGGGTTGCCCTGCCGCCTTACAGCGCGCCCAGCACCGCTTCGGCCGAGGACACCTCGAACTGGCCCGGCTTCTCCACGGCGAGGTGGGTGACCTTGCCGTCCTTGGCGACCAGGGCGAAGCGCTGGCCGCGCAGGCCGAGGCCGTAGCCCGTGCCGTCCATTGTCAGGCCCAGCGCCTGGGTCAGAGCGGCGTTGCCGTCCGGCAGCATGGTGACCTTGCCGCCGACTCCGTTCTTCTCGCCCCAGGCGCGCATCACGAAGGGGTCGTTGACGGCGAGGCAGACGATGTCGTCCACGCCCTTGGCCTTCAGGTCCTCGGCCTTCTGGACGAAGCCCGGCAGATGCTTGGCAGAGCAGGTCGGGGTGAAGGCGCCCGGCACCGAGAACAGCACCACCGTCTTGCCCTTGAACAGCGCGTCGGTGGTGACGTCCTGCATCCCGTTGTCGGTCAGATGCTTCAGCGTGACGGACGGGATGGCGTCGCCCACTTGAATGGTCATGTCTCCTGAACTCCCAATTTTTTGTGTTTCAGCTTTTGTTTTTGCCGGACGCTCGGTCGAGCGCCTCCAGAACGGCGCCCTCGGTCAGCAGTTCCGGAAGCGCGATGCCCTCCGGAGCCCCCGGACCATAGACGATGTTGAAGGGAATACCATAGCGGCCGTGTCGGGCAAGATAGCGGGCGATGCTCTCGTCCGGCCGGGTCCAGTCGGCGCGCATGGCGGTCACCGTCCCGGCGTCCTCCAGCCGCTGCGCGACGGTGCCGCGGTTCAGCACCAGCTTCTTGTTCGCCTGACAGGTGATGCACCAATCGGCGGTGACGTCCACGAAGACGGTGCGCCCGGCGGCCACCTGCTCGCGGATCGCCGCCTCGTCGAAGACGGCCCAGCGCGCCGCCGTGCTTTCGGCCACCGGGGCCGCCCCGGCGGAAGGGCCGAAGACAGCGGGAACCGCGAAGGCCACCAGGGCCAGCAGCCCGGCGAGCGCCGCCCCGGCCCAGCGCGCCGTCTCCGCCATCCGGCGGCCCAGCCACAGCGCGGCGACCAGCCCGCCCATCAGCACGGCGACGGCCAGCGCCGGAACCTCACCCACCTGGACGACCAGCACCGACAGCAGCCACAGCGCGGTCAGGGCCAGCGCCCCGCCCAGCACCCGGCGCAGCGCCACCATCCAGCGCCCCGGACGCGGCAGCAGGCGCGCGGCGCGCGGGAAGGCGGCGATCAGCAGGTAAGGCAGCGCCAGCCCGACGCCCAGCGCGGCAAAGATGGCGAACACCTCCAGCGCCCCGCGGGACAGCGCGAAGCCCACCGCCGTCCCCAGGAAGGGCGCGGAACAGGGCGTGGCGAGCAGCGTGGCGAAGGCACCGGTGGCGAACTGCCCGCCCTGTCTCTTATACACATCTCCGAGCCCACGAGACTATAACAGC
>NZ_JAUQTX010000072.1:0-26822 GCF_059803775.1 Azospirillum sp. UFLA03-27
CCTTATAGAAACGGCGCTTGCGGCCAAGGAGGAGCTGAAGCAGCCGATCCTGCGGCCGTGAATAGATATGGTAGCACTTGCTGACGTTCCGGACATCGATGGACACGTCGGCGGGGGTGGGTGACTGATCGAGCACGGCCGCTTCCCTGGTGAAGGCCGGAAACCAGACCGGTATTCCGCCGGAAAGTCAAGAATCCGAAGCGGGTCAACGCTGCGGTTGCGTCCCGAGGCTCCTTGCCGGTGTGTGGCGGGATGTTTAAGGTGCGCGCGCGAAACGGTGTGGCGTGCTCTGCTCAGGAACTCCAATGACCTTCGAAACCCTTGACCGGATCGGGCGCGCGGGCGTCCGGGTGCAGCGCCTTGCGGCCGTTGGGCCGTTGGGTGCGATTGCGGAGGGAGCGGAGACGCTGACACTGGACGGGCCGCCGGCCTCCTGGGTCGAGCGGCTGGCGGCCGAAGCCGCGGAGGGCACGCCCATCGACGGGCTGCTGGCCGGGGACGACGAGGCGGTGCGCGCCCTGCTCGCCGCCGACACCGACGGGCGGGCGCTCGACGCCCTGGCCGTCGTCCTGGTCGCCGGCGAGGCCGCCCGGCCGCCGCTCAGCGCGCCGCTGTTCGACCGCGGCTTCGTTCCCCTTCGGGGTGACGGGGAGCTGCGCGCCTATGTCCGCTCCAGCCGGCTGGCCGATCCCGCGCTCGCCGGGGGGAACGGCCCGGCCTCGGTCAGCATGACCACGCTGGGCGGCAACGGCCGGTTCGCCAACCAGCTCTTCCAGTACGCCTTCCTGCGCCTGTACGGGCTGCGCGCCGGGGCGGGGATCGCGGTGCCCGCCTGGGAGGGCGAGGGGCTGTTCGGCCTGTCCGACCCGCGCCCCGGCGCCGAGCCGCATCCGGAGCTGCGCTTCTACGGCTTCGACGACGACGACCTCGCGCTGTGGGCGATGGACGCCCCGCCGGTCGGCGTCGATTTCTGGGGTTACTTCCAGGAGGTGCCGGAAAGCTGGACGCGCCACCGGGACTTCCTGCGCCGCCTGTTCCGCCTGCGCGCCGACTGGAGCGAGCCCGTCGACGCGGCGGTGGCGGGGCTGCGGGCGCAGGGGCGGACGCTGGTCGTCCTGCATGTGCGGCGCGGCGACTACGCCGGCTTCGACAAGCGCGAGCTGCCCTGGTACCGCATCGTGCCGACGCTCTGGCACCGCGCCTGGCTTGAGGCGGTGTGGCCGACGCTGGCGGACCCCATCCTGCACATCGCGACCGACGATCCGGGGGCGGTGCTGCCGGAGTTCGAGGACTATGCCCAGCTCGACGCGGCGGCGCTGCGGGCGGCGACGGGGATGCCGGCGCACGTGCTGGACTTCGCGCTGCTCGCCCGCGCCGACCGTCTGGTGCTGGCCAACAGCAGCTTCTCGCGCTTCGCCGCCCTGCTGGCCGGGCCGGAGCAGCGGGCCGTCCTGCCCGACTTCCAGGCGAAGGGCTTCGTGCCCTACGAGCCGTGGGCGGACCGGGCCTTCTGGCAGCGCTTCGCGACGCCGGAGGCGTGCCGGGACACCTACGGCTCGACGCCGGAGGCCCGGCTGCGGCGCTCGCTGATGGTGCGCGGCATGCTCGGCCAGACCCAGGCGGCGCTGCGCTGGAACGAGGGGCAGGTCGCCGCCCTGACACGCGAGGCCGAACGCCTCGCACGGCTGAACGGAAATCTCGAAAACCTGCTGACGCTGCGCGACATCGCGATTGCCCGGCTGACCGCCGAACAGGCCACGATCACCGCCCGGCTGACCGCCGAACAGGCCACGGCCACCGCCCGGCTCACCGCGCGGTATGAGGACGCCATTGACGATCTGGCCATGGAACACGAAGCGGCCATGGAGCGTCTGTCCGCCGAACGTGACGCCGCGCGGAACGAGCGGGAGGCCCTGAAGGCGGCGCACCGGGCGGAGCTGGACGCGGTCGCCGCCAGCACCTCCTGGCGGGTGACCGCACCGCTGCGCCTGTCGAGCCGACTCCTGCGCGGCGCGGTGCGCAAAACCCGCGGGGGGGTCGGATTCGCCCTGCGCCGGGATTGGCCGGGGCTTGAGGCCGCCGTGCTGGCCAACCTGAACCGCAGCGGGCAATCCCTTCCGATGGATGCCGCGCCGGCGGGGGCCGAGGCCGCTCGGGAAATCGCCGCTCGGGAAATCATGGCCGTGGGGATGGTGAAGGCGCCCCCCCTTCTGGAGCCGCCGGTTCCGGCACCTCCCGCCGTCGCCGCGGCGCTTCCCTTCACCTTCTCCGGCAACGTGTGGATCGGCCGCGGCGAGGTCCCCGCCCGCCGCACGCTGGTGGCCGGCATTTTGCGCACGCCCCAGCCCCACCGCTCGCCGCTCGTGACGGTGGTCGTGCCCTGCTACAATTACGGGCGCTTCGTCGAGGAGGCCGTGGACAGCGTCCTGGCCCAGACCTTGACCGATCTGGAGGTGATCGTCGTCGACGACGGCTCGACCGATCCCTTCACGAAGGATGTCCTGGACCGGCTCGACCGGCCCCGCGTCACGGTGTTGCGTCAGGCGAACGCCGGATTGCCGATGGCCCGGAACAACGGAATCGCCCTGGCGCGGGGAACCTACGTCTGCTGCCTGGACGCCGACGACACTCTCGAACTCTCCTACCTGGAAAAGGCAGTCGCCGTCATGGAGGCGCGCGCCGATGTCGGCTTCGTCTATTCATGGCTGCGCCTGTTCGGGGACGAGGAGGGGATCTGGCGGACGGCGCCCTTCGACCTGGAACGCATCACCATCGAGAACCACGTCAGCGTGTCGGCGGTTTTCCGCCGTTCGCTGTGGGCGGCGGCCGGCGGCTATTCCCCAGTCATGCGTGGCGGCTACGAGGATTGGGAGTTCTGGCTTCGTCTGGGAAGCCTGGGCGTGGAGGGCTGGTGCATCGCCGAGCCGCTGATGAACCATCGCCGCCATGGCCGGACGATGACCGCGGAAGCGCAGGACATGCACCAGGAGCTGATCGGACGCATCCGTATGCTCAACCCGGAAGTCTTCGAGCCGGCCTTCCGCGCCGACGTCCGCGCATCCATGGCTCCGTTGCCATCGGCGACCCCTTTCGACTGGCTCGACCGGACGGCGGCGGGCAAGGGAGCGAAACCGGGATTCCTGCTGATCGTTCCGTGGCTGGAGGTCGGCGGATCGGAGACGGTTTTGCTGACCATCCTGGAGGCGGTGCGCGACGATTTCGACATCGTCATCGTCACCACCTTGCCGGCTGACAACGCCTGGGCGGACCGCTTCCGCGCCTTCACGCGGCGCCTCTACCATCTGCCCCAGCTCTTCGATGCGGAGTTCCATATCGCGTTCCTTCAGGCCACCGTCCGCGCCTGGAACATCGAGCAGGCGATGATTTCCGGCTCCGCCCTCGGCTATCTGGCGGCGCGCGCCCTGAAGAAGGCCAATCCCCGGCTGCGGATGTTCAACCTGCTCCACAACGCCTGGGGCGACGGCTACATCCGGTTCAGCGTCGAGAACGACGACGCCATCGACACCCATGTGGCTATCGCCGAGCGCGTGCGGTCGGGCCTTCTGGAACGGAAGGTCGATCCGGCGAAGATCGTCTGCATCCGCAACGGCATCGACACCGAAGAACGCTTCAACCCGTCCCGCCACGACCGGGCCGCCGCCCGCGCCCGGCTTGGCTGCCCGGACGACGGCATCCTGATCGGCTTCGTCGGGCGGCTGAGCGCGGAGAAGCGGCCCGTCGATTTCGTGACCATGGCGTCGCTCCTCGGCGACGACCCGCGCCTGCGCTTCGTGATGGTGGGCGACGGCCCCCTCGCGTCGGAGGTGCGGGCGGCCGCGAGGGTGTCCGGACTGGAGGAGCGCCTGACGATGCGGCCGCACGGGGACGCCGGCGAGATGCCCGGCCTTTACGCCGCTCTCGATCTCCTCGCCCTGACCTCCGACATCGAAGGTCTGCCGATGGTCCTCGTGGAGGCGATGGCCATGGAGGTGGCCGCCGCGGCGACCGATGTGGGCGATGTCGCGACGTTGGTTCGGGCGGGCGAAACCGGCACCATTCTGCCGATCGGCGACCCGGCCAAGGCGGCGTCCCTGGTCCGCTCCCTGGTCGCCGACCCCCAGGCCCTCACCGCGATGCGGCGGCGGGCGCGCGCCACCGTCCTCGAGGAGAAACTGACCACACGAAGCATGGCGGCCAGCTATCGCCGGCTGTTTCTGTCCGAAACCATTCCGGCGTAGGCCCGAGGGCTCCGGAACGGCGTGTCCATGGCCTTCCCGCGAGCCCCCTCGGGAGCCTCGGCTGGGTCCCGAGGCTCCTTGCCGGTGTGTGGCGGGATGTTTAAGGTGCGCGCGCGAAACGGTGTGGCGTGCTCTGCTCAGGAACTCCAATGACCTTCGAAACCCTTGACCGGATCGGGCGCGCGGGCGTCCGGGTGCAGCGCCTTGCGGCCGTTGGGCCGTTGGGTGCGATTGCGGAGGGAGCGGAGACGCTGACACTGGACGGGCCGCCGGCCTCCTGGGTCGAGCGGCTGGCGGCCGAAGCCGCGGAGGGCACGCCCATCGACGGGCTGCTGGCCGGGGACGACGAGGCGGTGCGCGCCCTGCTCGCCGCCGACACCGACGGGCGGGCGCTCGACGCCCTGGCCGTCGTCCTGGTCGCCGGCGAGGCCGCCCGGCCGCCGCTCAGCGCGCCGCTGTTCGACCGCGGCTTCGTTCCCCTTCGGGGTGACGGGGAGCTGCGCGCCTATGTCCGCTCCAGCCGGCTGGCCGATCCCGCGCTCGCCGGGGGGAACGGCCCGGCCTCGGTCAGCATGACCACGCTGGGCGGCAACGGCCGGTTCGCCAACCAGCTCTTCCAGTACGCCTTCCTGCGCCTGTACGGGCTGCGCGCCGGGGCGGGGATCGCGGTGCCCGCCTGGGAGGGCGAGGGGCTGTTCGGCCTGTCCGACCCGCGCCCCGGCGCCGAGCCGCATCCGGAGCTGCGCTTCTACGGCTTCGACGACGACGACCTCGCGCTGTGGGCGATGGACGCCCCGCCGGTCGGCGTCGATTTCTGGGGTTACTTCCAGGAGGTGCCGGAAAGCTGGACGCGCCACCGGGACTTCCTGCGCCGCCTGTTCCGCCTGCGCGCCGACTGGAGCGAGCCCGTCGACGCGGCGGTGGCGGGGCTGCGGGCGCAGGGGCGGACGCTGGTCGTCCTGCATGTGCGGCGCGGCGACTACGCCGGCTTCGACAAGCGCGAGCTGCCCTGGTACCGCATCGTGCCGACGCTCTGGCACCGCGCCTGGCTTGAGGCGGTGTGGCCGACGCTGGCGGACCCCATCCTGCACATCGCGACCGACGATCCGGGGGCGGTGCTGCCGGAGTTCGAGGACTATGCCCAGCTCGACGCGGCGGCGCTGCGGGCGGCGACGGGGATGCCGGCGCACGTGCTGGACTTCGCGCTGCTCGCCCGCGCCGACCGTCTGGTGCTGGCCAACAGCAGCTTCTCGCGCTTCGCCGCCCTGCTGGCCGGGCCGGAGCAGCGGGCCGTCCTGCCCGACTTCCAGGCGAAGGGCTTCGTGCCCTACGAGCCGTGGGCGGACCGGGCCTTCTGGCAGCGCTTCGCGACGCCGGAGGCGTGCCGGGACACCTACGGCTCGACGCCGGAGGCCCGGCTGCGGCGCTCGCTGATGGTGCGCGGCATGCTCGGCCAGACCCAGGCGGCGCTGCGCTGGAACGAGGGGCAGGTCGCCGCCCTGACACGCGAGGCCGAACGCCTCGCACGGCTGAACGGAAATCTCGAAAACCTGCTGACGGAGCGGGACGCCGCGGCGAACGCACAGGTGGAAAACCTGCTGGCGGAACGGGACGCCGCCATCGCCGACCGCCAGACCGCCATCGCCATTGTGGCCGGTGAGTATGAGGAAACCCTTGCCCGCCTGTCCGTGGAACACACGGCGGCGGTGGGGCGTCTGTCCGCCGAACGTGACGCCGCGCGGAACGAGCGGGAGGCCCTGAAGGCGGCGCACCGGGCGGAGCTGAACGCGGTCGCCGCCAGCACCTCCTGGCGGGTGACCGCACCGCTGCGCCTGTCGAGCCGACTCCTGCGCGGCGTGGCGCGCAAGGCGCGCCGGGCGGTTGGACTGACCCTGCGCCGGGATTGGCCGGGTTTGCGGGCTGCCCTTCTGACCAACCTGACGCGGGGAGCTCCGCCCGCGCGCCCGGCGGATCAGCCGTCGGAAACGCGGTCGCCGGCGGAGCGGGGCAACGAGAACCGCGCTCTGTCCCACGCTCTGAGGAAGCCGGCCCGTGCGATCGATGCCCTGGTCGCAGGGTCGAGCGCACGGGTGACGGTGGTCATCCCCTGCTACAACTACGGCGCCTACGTCGCGGACGCGGTCCGGTCCGTCCTCGACCAGACCTACCCGCGGGTCGACGTCGTCGTGGTCGACGACGGCTCTACGGACCCGGATACGCGGGCCGCGGTGGACGCCCTGGCCGGGCCGCGCGTGCGCGTTCACCGGCAGGTCAATCAGGGCCTGTCGGCGGCGCGCAACAACGGCGCCGCGCTCAGCGACGCCGACTATCTGATGTTCCTCGACGCCGACGACCGTCTGGCGCCGGTGGCGGTGGCCGCCCTGCTGGCCGAACTGGAGGCCAACCCCGACCGGGCTTTTGCCTACTGCCACCAGCGCTTCTTCGGCGACACGGAGCTTGTCTGGGCGCCGCAGCCCTACAACGCCTACGACCTGCTGTGGGCGAACCATCCTTCGGTCTGCGCGCTGGTGCGGGGCGACTGGTTCCGGCGTTCGCCCGGATACCGTCCACAGATGCTGTTCGGCTACGAGGACTGGGAGTTCTGGCTGGCCCTGTCGGCGATGGAAGGGTACGGCCTGTGCGTTCCCGTGCCGGCCTTCGAACACCGCCGCCACGGCGTGACGATGACGCACGAGGCGCATCGCCGGCAGCGCTTCCTGGCCGGCCGCATCCGGCATCTGAACGCCCCGCTCTACCGGCTGGACGCCGTGGCGGAACGCAAGGCGGAATGGCGCCCGCTGGTGTCCGTCATCATCCCCTTCTACAACGGCCATCTGTTCCTGGACGAAACGCTGGCCTCGCTCGGCGCGCAGACCATGCGCGACTTCGAGGTCATCCTGGCCAACGACGGGTCGGAGCATCCGGACTCGCTCGCCATGCTCGAACGCCTTCGGGAGCGGACGGACCTTTGGGTGCTCGACTGTCCGCACCGCGGCCTGCCGGCCACCCGCAACGCGGGGGCGCTCGCGGCTCGCGGCGAGTACATCTTCTATCTCGACAGCGACGACCTGCTGGACCCGACCGCCCTTGAGAAGCTGGCCCTGGCCGCCGCGACCCGGCCCGGCACTGCCTTCATCTATTCCGGTGTGGTGCATTTCGGGGCGATCGAAGGGGTCTGCCTCGACCCGTTCGACCGCGAACGGCTGACCCGCGAGAACTATCTGGCCTTCTCCTGCCTGATCCGCCGCGACGTCTACATCGCGGTCGGCGGCATGGACGAGGGCCTGACCGACTGCTACGAGGATTACGATTTCTGGCTGCGGCTGATCGATGCGGGCCATGAGGGCTACCTGGTTCCGGAACCGCTGTTCCGCTACCGGCGCCACAACCTCGGCAACCGCACCAAGCTGGCCCGCGAGACCAGCCACGAGGACATGCTGGAGCGGCTGCGGCAGCGCAATCCCGGCCTCTACGGCCGCCCGCCGGTCGACCGCTCGGGCTGGAAACTGATCGCGCCCGAATCGCCGTTCGACGGTCTGCGGCCCGAAATCTGCGCCTTGGCCGAGGTCTGGCAAACGCATGTCGGGGTGCCCACCGACCGCTACCGCCGGCCCAACACGCCCCTGCCGTTCCCGCCCACGCAATGGCGGGACCCACGCACCGGCGTTCTGTTCTTCATTCCCCACTGCGCCATCGGTGGAGCCGAGCGGGTGGATCTGGAAATCCTGGCCGGCCTGCCACGCGACCGTTTCCACGTCACCTTGCTGGTCGAGCAGGCCGGGGAGCATCCCTGGCTCGACCGCTACCGAACGCTCGTCGACGAGGTCGTCCTGCTGCCGTCGCTCACCCCGGATGCCGAGGAGCAGCAGGCCGTCTGCCTGCATTATGCCATGGCGCGGGCCGCCGACCTCGTCTTCGTGCGGAACAGCGGTCTCGGCTATCGTTTCGTCGAGCGGCTCAAGGCCATCACCGACACGGTCCGCGCGGTCGATCTTCTGCACCTCCATTGCAAAGATGGGGATTGGGTTCGCGCGTCGGTGCTGCACCACGACCAACTCGACCGCCGTTTCGTCATCACGCGGGAGCTGCGCGACCACGCCACCCGGACTTATGCCCTGGACGAGGACCGCTTCGAGGTGATCCATTGCGGGGTGGACCCGGCCCGCGCGCTCGCCCCGGAGGACCGGGCGGCGCACCGCTGCCGCATCCGGGAAACCTTCTCCATCCCCCTGGAGGCCCGGACCATCGGATTCGTCGGGCGCGTGGCCGCCCAGAAGGACCCGCTGCGCTGGATCGAAACCGCCGCCGTGCTCGCCCAGGCGGAGCCGGACCTGCATTTCCTGGTGGTCGGGGACGGCGAACTGATGGAGGAGATGAAGGCCGCCGCCGACCGGCTGGGCGTGGCCGGGTGCATCCGTTTCGCCGGCTATCACGCCGATGCCGATCCCTTCATCGCAGCCATGGATCTGCTTCTGGTCAGTTCGGCCTACGAAGGGCTGCCGCTCGTCATCATGGAGGCGATGCTGCAAGGGGTGCCGGTGGTGTCCACCGACACGGGAGGTACCGCGGAGTGCCTGGACGACCGCCTCGGAGCCCTGGTTCCGGCGGACGCGCATCCGGACGTCCTGGCGCGGGCGGTGCTGGATGTCCTGGCCCGCGCCGCCACCGATCCGGAGCTGCCCGTCCTGACCCGGGCGCGGATCCTCGACGGCTTTTCCACCCCGCGCATGCAGGAGCGCTACCGCGAGACGCTGGCCACGCTGGGGGCCGGTCTCGATCGGGACAAGAGGCTGTCCGACTACCAGCTCCGCCTGATGGAGGCACCACTCTTCCGTTGAGAATCCAATGAGCTTCGCGGACGGACCAATCATTCGGGCCATGTTGACAGCGCCGGTGCGATCTTTTAGCCCCGGGTGGCGCGGACATCGGGCGAAACAGAAGGAAAGATGCTGACATGTCTTACGAAGCGGTGACGCAGGGCGAAGCGGTGGCGCAAAGCCGTGTTCTCGTGACCGGTGGGGCGGGCTACATCGGCAGCCATGTCCTTCACGCCCTGACCGATGCCGGCATCCCCGCCGTGACGGTCGACAATCTGTCGACGGGCCGCCGCGCGGCCGTGCCGGAGGCCGTGCCGCTGGTGGAAGGCGACATCGGTTCCGTCGACCTGCTGGAACGGGTGATCCGCGAGCACGCCGTCGATGCGGTGATGCATTTCGCCGGCTCCATCGTCGTCCCGGAATCGGTGACGAATCCGATCGCCTATTACCGGAACAACACCCTCAACAGCCTGACCCTGCTCGACACCTGCGTTCGGCTGGGCGTCGACAAGTTCGTCTTCTCCTCCACCGCAGCCGTCTACGGCGCGCCGGAAACGGTCCCGGTCGGCGAGGACACCCCGACCCTTCCGATCAACCCCTACGGCGCCTCCAAGCTGATGACCGAGCAGATGCTGCGCGACGTCGGGGCCGCCCACGGCCTGCGCAGCGTCATCCTGCGCTATTTCAACGTGGCCGGAGCCGATCCGGCGGGCCGCACCGGGCAGGCGACGCCGGCCGCCACGCATCTCATCAAGGTCGCCTGCCAAGCGCTGCTCGGCCAGCGGCCGGCGCTGTCGATCTTCGGCACCGACTACCCGACGCCCGACGGGACCTGCATCCGCGACTACATCCATGTCAGCGACCTTGCCGATGCGCATGTGCTGGCGCTCCTCCACCTGCGGCGCGGCGGGGAGAGCCTGCTGCTGAACTGCGGCTATGGCCGCGGCGCCTCGGTGCAGGAGGTCGTCCGCACCCTGGAGACGGTGAGCGGCGAGACGGTGCCCGCCTCGTTCGCGCCGCGCCGCGCCGGCGATCCGCCGCAGCTCGTCGCCGGCGCCACCCGCATCCGGGAAAGCCTCGGCTGGGTGCCGAAGCACGACGATCTGGAGGTGATCGTCCGCAACGCCCTCGACTGGGAGCGCTCGCTTCAACGCCAGGGAGCCGCCCCGCCGCGATGAGGATCGCCGTCCTCAGCAAGGACCCCGCCCGAGGCGGAGCGCCGCGCGCCATGCGACGCCTGATCCGGGGACTGCGGGAACGCGGCCACCGGGTGGACCTGTTCTGCCTCGACCATGACGCCGACCCGGCGGGCAGCATCGGCGTGCGCCCCGTGGCCGAATCGGGCGCCGGGGACGCCGCTTGGTTCTTCGGGTCCTACATCGCTGGGCGCCGGACGGACCTGTCCAACACCGTCTTCACGGCCCAGACGGTGGGTTGCGCCCTTGCCGAAATGCCGGTTCTGAGGCGTTACGACGTCATCAACATCCACTGGGTCGCGGAATTCCTGTCCGCCGGCGGGCTGGCGGCGCTCGCCCGCCTGGGCCCTCCGGTGGTCTTCACGCTGCACGACATGGCTCCCTTCACCGGCGGCTGCCATTATTCGGCGGGCTGCGAGGGCTACGCCGCGGGCTGCGCGCCCTGTCCGCAGCTGTCCGGCGATCCGCTGCGCGTGACGGGGCGGGTGCTGGAGGGCAAGCGCGCGGGTCTGGCCCGCCCGAACGTCGCCGCCGCCTCGCCCTCCGTCTGGCTGGCAGAGGCGGCGCGGCGCAGCGGAGTCTTCGCCGGGGGCAGGGTGCATGTCCTTCCCAACGCCCTGGAAACCGATCTGTTCGTCCCCGCCGCCAAGGCGGATGCCAAACGGGCCTTCGGCCTCGACCCGGAAGACCGTGTGCTGCTGTTCGGGGCCTATCACGCGGGCGAACGCCGCAAGGGCTTCGAGCATCTGACAGCGATGCTCCGCCACATGCGGGAGGAGGGGCGGGGGCGTGCGCTGCTCGACGCCGGGCGCCTCACCGTCGCGACCTTCGGCCTTGCCGCGCCGGAGCTGTCGGAGCAGGGGGTGCGGCTGCACGATCTCGGCTACATCGGCGACGACCGGCGGCTCGCCGCGGCCTACGCCGCCGCCGACGCGGTCGTCCTGCCCTCGCTGGAGGACAACCAGCCCAACATCATGCTGGAGGCCATGGCCTGCGGCACCCCGGTCGCCGGCTTCGCCGTCGGCGGCCTTCCGGATGTGGTGGAAGACGGGGTGAACGGCCGGCTGGCGGCGCCCTTCGACCCGGCGGCCCTGGCACGGGCCGTCCTGGATCTGGTGACGGACCCGGCGGTGGCCGCCGCCTGCGGCCAAGCCGCGCGCCGGACCATCGAGGCGGGGTTCGCCCTCGGCCATCAGGCGGAACGCTACGAGGGGCTGTTCTCCGTGATGCTGGAGGAGAGTGGCTGGCGGGCCGAAGCGGGGGAGGCGGCCCCGGCTGGCGGCACCGTCGCGGCGCCGCTCCGTGCGGATGCGGGCTTTGCCGACGGCCTGTACACGCTCTGCCGGGATTTGCACGACGAGAAGGCCGCCTTACAAGCCGAACTCGACCGCAGCCGCGCCGATCTGGCGGCCATCGACCGTCGCATCGAGGGCACGCTCGCCCGGGTGCGCGGCTCGACCGCGCGGCGGGTCCTGGGCCGCCCCCTGAGCGGGGCGCTGCCCCCGCCCGGGACCCCGGCGCCGGAGAAGCTCGACCGGCTGGCCGCAGCGTTGCTGTCGGGCTGGTGGGATGCCGGGGCGCCGCTGCGCCTGCTGGTCCGCGCCGCTTACCGGCTGGGATTCGGACGGAAATCGGAAGGCCTGCTGCCGTGACCATGACATCCGAGGCACCGCCGGTGACCGCACCGGTCCGGGTTGCGGCTTCCTTCCTGACGGGCCTCGAAGCGCTGAGCGAATCGCAGGACAGCGGGAGAACCGTTCCGCAACGGCCCCGGACGGTCTGCATCGTGACGCCGGACATCGCCGGACCGATCCGCAACGGCGGCATCGGCACCGCCTACCGCGAGATGGCCCTGGCGCTCGCCGGCCATGGGCACAGCGTCACCATCCTCTACACCCATGGCCGCCACAGCGAGACCGACGGCGTCGAGGCGTGGATCGACCGCTACGCCGCGCAAGGGGTCACGCTGGTTCCCCTGCCCGAGGAGCCGGCGGTCATCGAAGCCATGCACACGCCCAAGGTCGCCTACCGCGTCCACCGCTGGCTGAGCGAACGCCGCTTCGACATCGTTCATTTCCCGGAGTGGGGCGGCACCGGATTCTACGCGCTCGCCGCCAGACGCCAGGGCGTCGCGCATCGGGACACGGTCATGGTGGTGACCGCCCATTCGCCCACCCTGTGGCACCGGATCAGCAACGGCGAGATGGTCTCGTCCCTCGACCATGTCGTGACGGACTTCTGCGAGCGGCGCTCGGTCGAGTGGGCCGACGTGCTGGTCAGCCCGAGCGCCTTCATGCTGCGCTGGATGGCCGAGGCGGGCTGGACCCTGCCGCCCCGCTCCGTCGTGCAACAGAACATCCTCAGCCTGCCGGACGGGCCCGACGCCACGCAAGCGCCCCGGCGCCCCGTGGAGGAGCTGGTTTTCTTCGGGCGACTGGAGCCACGCAAAGGCCTGTTCGACTTCTGCGACGCGCTCGACCGGCTGGTCGCGTCGGGAGGGCCGCTGCCCGCCCGCGTCACCTTCCTCGGTAAGCTGGCGCCGCGCGCCGACATCGACGTCGCCGCGGTCTTGGCCGTGCGCGCCGGACGCTGGCCTTTCCCCCATGCCATCGTCGGCGACAGGGACACCGCAGCGGCGCTTGCCCTGCTGGCCGAGCCGGGGCGGCTGGCGGTCATGCCGTCGCGGCTGGAGAATTCCCCCTACACAGTGCTGGAGGCCCTGGCCCACGGCGTGCCGTTCATTGCCCGCGCGACCGGCGGAATCGCCGAGTTGATCCATCCCGACGACCGGGCGGACACCGTCTATGACGGGCCGGGAGCGACGCTCGCCCGGCGTCTGGCCGCCGTGCTGACGGACGGCGCGCGCGTCGCCCGCCCCAGCGTCCCCTTCGCCGAGACGCGCGCCGGCTGGTGCAAGGCGCACGACGCGGGTTTCTGGATCGCCGCCAGCGAAACGGCAACGGAGGACGCGCCCGGCGAGCCGCCGCTGGTTTCGATCTGCATCGCCCATCACAACCGGCCGCGCGACCTCGTGCAGGCGGTGGGTTCGGCCCTCGCGCAGAGCCATCCCCGCTGCGAAGTGCTGGTGGTTGACGACGGCTCCACCGACCCGGCGGTGCCGGCGCTTCTGGACGGTCTGGAACGGGACCATGCCGGGCGGCTGCGCGTGATCCGTCAGGACAACCGTTACCTGGGCGCCGCGCGCAACCGGGCCGCGGCGGAGGCGCAGGGCGAGTATCTGCTGTTCCTGGACGATGACAATCTGGCCCGCCCGGAGGAGGTGGCGACCTTCGTCGCGGCGGCCCGGCGGACCGGGGCCGACGTGCTGACCTGCGTGACCGAGGTGTTCGAGGGCGACGATCCGCCCGCGCCGGGCACCACGCCCGCGGCGGTCTGGCTGCCGCTGGGCGGGGCGGTGGCCGCGGGCTTCTACAACAACGTGTTCGGCGACGCCAACGCGCTGGTCCGGCGCGACACCTTCCTGGCGCTCGGCGGCTTCACCGAGGAGCATGGGCTGGGACACGAGGATTGGGAGTTCTTCGCCAAGGCCGCCCTGGCCGGCCACCGCGTGGAGTGCGTCCCGGAGCCGCTCTACTGGTACCGCCGCCGGTCGAGCGGAATGCTGCTGTCCCAGCGCGCCCGCGCCGACAATTTCCTGCGCAGCGTCCGCCCCTATCTGGCGGTGGCCCCGACGGACTGGCGCCCCCTGCTGCTCCATGCTCTCGGCCTCAAGCAGGCCGCCGACACGGCACCCGCCCAGCCGCCCGGTTCGGTTTCCAGCGATCCGGCCCTGGCCGACCGGGCGGCATGGCTGGAGGCCGAACTGGCCGCCGTCCACCGCTCGACCTCCTGGCGGCTCACCGCCCCGGTGCGCTGGATTGGACGGTGGCTGGCCGGACGGCGCTGACCGCGCAATAACAGAAGCGGTCCGAAGACAGGAAACAGGCATCCCTGCCCATAAGGGTACCGGCCAAAAGTCCCGGTTGCCCCCAACCATGGGAGCCCGTATTCCTGGAACAGAAAGGTCAATTTCCGAAGCACGCAAGCATTTTTGCCAATCCTTTTCCTACAACGCGCCAAAGCTTGAGGGGGGACCATGCTTGCATTCTCAGGAAGCGCTCAGGAATTATTCAGAAAATCACTGCGGATATGGCGCGCCCTTGATCGCCGAACGGTCTGCCGAAACGTCGTCTTCGACCTCGGCATGAACAAGGGGGAGGATTCCACCTTCTATCTTCGGAAAGGCTTCAACGTCGTCGCGGTCGAAGCGAATCCGATCATCAGTCGAAGAAACGCCGAATTGTTCACCTCGTACGCCGAGCGCGGCCAGCTCACGATCTTGAACGTCGGCATATGGAGCGAGGAGAAGGAGCTTCCCTTCTACGCCAACCTGGACAACGACCACTGGAGTTCCTTCGATCCGGCCTATGGGTGCAGGGACGGAACGCGCTTCGAGATCACACGCATCCCATGCGTCCGGGTGGAAACGTTGTTCAAACGCTTCGGCACGCCCCATTACATGAAGATCGACGTCGAAGGGGCGGACCGGCTGATCCTGTCCGACATGCGGGCGCTTACGGCGCGTCCAGCCTTCGTCTCGGTCGAGGAATACGGGGTCGCGTGCATCGATGATCTGCACGCGTTGGGTTACGATCGTTTCCAGATCGTGCCGCAGAGCGCCCGGCTGAAGGCCCAGTACACCCCGCCCATACCGGCCCGCGAGGGCATCTATGTCCCCGCCTCGTTCAACGGGAACGACTCCGGCCTGTTCGGCCATGAACTACCCCCCGACAGATGGCGCTCCCTCGCCGACGTCCGCGCGGACTTCCTGTCCGGCGTGCGCGGCGAGGACCACGTCTACAAGGGTCCCGAGGGGGAGTGGTTCGACGTCCACGCCACGACGGCCAGGGTTCTGAACGCCGGACCGTGACGCCTCCTCACCGTCAGGGGCCTTTGCGCAGGAACAGCGTCATGCCCCCTTCGAAGGGCTGGGACTGGAAGGCGGCGTCCGCTTCCAGCCGGCGGCGGATCGGACCGTTGATCTGGTTCAGGAAATCGCCCTGCCGCTCCAGATCGGAATCGAGCATGACGATCCGATTGATGTTCATGTCCGCCAGACGCTTCCAGGCGCTGTCCACGTCGGTCTGCGCGTAGCCGAGGCTGGTGTAGTAGCAGCGCCAGCCGACCGCCGCGCGCCCGCGCGCGGACAGGAAGGACAGCGTGTTCGCGTTCAGCCAGGGCTGTTCGGTGCCGATCAGGTTGATGCGTCCGGCTTCGGAGGATGGGCAGGTGGCCTCTGCCAGACGCTCGACCACCGACAGGCGGGCTCCGTCGGTCACCCGGGCCTGAAGCCAGGGGTTGCCGGCATGGAGCGGCAGCCACCCCAGCGCCATCGCGTGGACGGCCCCCCACTGCAGGGCCAGGAAGCCGGCGACCGCCGCCGGCACCGCGGGGCGCCCCGTCGCCGCCACAGCCACAGCCACCAGCAGGGCGACCGATGGGAACAGGGGGAGGAGGAAGCGGCTTTCCTCGTTGATGTTCAGGCTGAAGGCGGTCAGGACGACGGCGATCTGCACAAGCGCCGCGATCACCAGCGGAACGGAGGGCGCAAGGTCCGGAGTGGCCGCGGAGCGTCCCCGCAGCATCCGCCACGCCAGGAGGGAAAGGACCACCAGCGCCGCGAGGAGGGCGGCGGCGGCCGCGTCCGGCAGAAACAGCGCGGCCTTCAGGCTGCCCAGCCAGAAGACCAGCTTGGTGGAGAAATCGCCCACGGTGCCGTAGTGGAGGGCAACGCTGCCGGTCGCCGATTGGAACGCGTGGCGCAAGGTGTGCTCGGCGTTCACCACGTACCAGCTGGCGGTGAGGGCCGTCATCCCAGCGGCGGCCACCACCAGCAGGCCGGTCGCCACGGGGTTTTCCACCCGCTTGGCCGGAGGCTGCCGGACCAGCCCCGCCAGGGCGACGAGCCCGAAGCCGAAGACGTAGACCGGGCTGGTGGTCTTGGCCGCCAGCCCCAGCGCGGTCGCCAGGGCGAGCCAAGCGATCAGGCGGAGCCGTCCCATCCCCCCCCGGTTGACCGCGATCCACAGGAACAGGCAGACCGACAGGAGTTGGACCGGTTCGGCCAAATACTGGTGGGTCATGCCGACGAACAGGGGACTCGCCGCCATGGTCAGCACGCCGGCCCCGACAGACGCCCATCCCGCCGGACCGCGCGGCTCGAGAAGCCGGACGAGGCTGGCGCAGAGCAGCGCCAGACACGCGGCCTGCGTCGCCAGGATGGACAGCAGCAGCGCCGTTTCCCATCCCAACAGGCCGTTGAGAGGGGCGAAGAACTGGCCGATCCAGACCACGGCGGGCGGCTTGCTGGCAATCGCGTGAAGCATCAGCCGGCCCCAAGCGGCCAGACCGTCGCGGACGGCCGTGCTCCACAAATCCGCGCTCACTTCCCCGTACCAGGATTGATCCCACGGCCAGACGTGACGGTCGGTGAGGACCCAAAGCAGGGAAGGGAGGAGAAGAAGCAGGACGGCGATCCTGCCGATGCGGGCGGGTGTATCCGACGGGCCGTGCATGGATGGGCGGTTTCCCTGGAGATGCGGCGCGCCCGCGAAAGGGGCGAAATTGCGGAAGGCATAGCAATCTTACCGGTGGAAGGCTACAGTGCGCCCGCCTTCCGTAATCCAAACGTCGTGTCGATGAGATCCGAAGCCGCTTTGTCCATCCCTTCCCGTTCAGGGCATAAGATCCTGCCGCTTCTGGGCAAGGTCGGGCTGACGGTGGCGCTGATCGGCTGGCTGATGGCCCAGGCCGATTGGGCGGGCATGGCGCACCGGCTGGCGAACGCGCCTCCGGGGCCGCTTCTGCTGGGGCTGGGACTGAGCTTCCTCGCTGTCCTCTTCGCCGGCGAACGCTGGCGCGCCGCCTGCCGCGCCACCGGTCTGGTGATCGGCCCGGTGAAGGCGCTGATGCTGATGACCGCCAGCCTGTTCTTCGGGCAGGTGCTTCCCGGCGCCATCGGCGGCGACGCGGTGCGCGGCTGGTTGACCTGGAAGGAGGGACAATCGCCCGGCGCGGTGATCCTGGCGCTGGTGCTCGACCGTCTGCTCGCCCTGCTCGGCGTGTGCCTGCTGCTGTTCGCCGGTTTGCCGCGGCTGGCCGCGGTCGTGCCGCCGGACATGGCCTGGATGCTGCCGGCGCTGGTCCTGCTGGGGGTAGCGGGCTTCGCCGCCGGGCTGTCCATCGACCGCCTGCCGCTGCTGGGCGCCTTGCGCACGCACCGGCTGGTGAACGCCGCCTTCACGCTGGTCGCGCGGCTGCGCGCCGCCTTCCTGGCGCCGGCCACGCTGAAGGCGCTCGGCCATAGCGTGCTGGTCCACATCTGCACGCTGGCCGCCACCCTGCTCTACGCGCGGGCCATCGGCCTGTCCCTCGGCCCGTTCGACATCCTGGCGGTGATGCCGACCGCGATCATCGCGACGGCGCTGCCGATCTCGCTGAACGGCTGGGGTGTGCGCGAGGGCACCATGGTGGCCGGCTTCGCCCTGTTCGGCGTTCCGTTCGAGGACGCCCTTCTGCTTTCCCTGATGATCGGGCTGTCGGTGACGCTGACGGCCCTTCCCGGCGGCCTCGCCTGGCTCGCCCTGTCCCGCGGAAGCCGAAACGCTTCCGGAAACGCTGTTTCGGACCGTACCCATGACCGTTGAAGCCCTTGAGGAAACCGTGGCCGGCGCCCCCGCCACCGGCGAAACGCGCACCCTGTCGCCCCGTCAGCAGGGGGTGAGAGAGCTGTTCGACCGGCTGGCGGCGGAGCGCGATCGCTGGGTCGAGCGGAACAGCGCCTTCCACGAGGCCGACCGCGCCTATCTGCGCTTCCTCGTGCCGGAGAACGCCTCGGTGCTGGAGGTCGGCTGCGGCACGGGCAACACTCTGGCTTTCCTGCAACCGTCCCGTGGCGTGGGCATCGATCTCAGCCCGGCGATGGTCGAGCGGGCGCGGCAGCGCCATCCGGGGCTGGAGTTCCACACTGGCAACGCCGAGGACCCGGCGATCCTGGCGGCGGTCACCGGCACCTTCGACGTGATCCTGCTGTCCGACACCATCGGCTTCCTCGACGACATCGAGGAGACGCTGCGCCACCTGCACCGCTTCGCGACACCGCGCACCCGCATCATCGTCAGCTACCACTCCCGCCTGTGGGAGCCGGTTCTGGGCCTTGCCGAGAAGCTTGGACTCAAGATGCCCCAGGGCCAGCTCAACTGGCTGTCGAGCGCCGACATCGCCGGGCTTCTGACGCTGGCCGGCTGGCAGCCGGTGAAGCGGGAGTGGCGCCAGCTCGTGCCGCGCCGCCTGCTCGGCCTGGGCACGCTGATCAACCGCAGCGTCGCCCCGCTGCCCGGCGTCCGGAAGCTGTGCCTGCGCAACTACGTGGTCGCCCGCCCCGCACCGCAGGTGCCGGAGAAGCAACCATCCTGCACAGTGCTGGTCCCCTGCCGGAACGAGCGCGGCAATATCGAGAACGCCATCCGCCGCCTGCCGCGCTTCTGCCCGGACCTGGAGGTCATCTACGTCGAGGGCAACAGCAAGGACAACACCTACGAGGAATGCCTGCGCGTCCAGGCCGCCTATCCGGACTGGGACATCAAGGTCATGAAGCAGCCCGGCAAGGGCAAGGGCGACGCGGTGCGCGCCGGCTTCAACGCGGCGCGGGGCGACATCCTCATCATCCTCGACGCCGACCTGACCGTCCCGCCGGAGAGCCTGCCGAAATTCTACCGCGCCATCGCGTCCGGCCAGGGCGAGTTCATCAACGGCACGCGTCTGGTCTACCCGATGGACGACGAGGCCATGCGCTTCCTGAACTGGATCGCCAACCGCGCCTTCGCCCGCATCTTCTCCTTCCTGCTGAACACACGCTTCACCGACACGCTGTGCGGCACGAAGGTGCTGTGGAAGAGCGACTACGACCAGATCGTGGCGAACCGCCATTACTTCGGCGACTTCGACCCGTTCGGCGACTTCGACCTGATCTTCGGCGCGTCCAAGCTGAACCTGGAGATCGTCGAGGTGCCGATCCGCTACGCCGACCGCAGCTATGGCGAGACGCAGATCAGCCGCTTCAGCCACGGCTGGCTGCTGCTGCGCATGGTTCTGTTCGCCTGGAAGAAGCTGAAGGCGTTCTGACCGCCGCCATCGGCTGGAATTGGAAAGCCCCGGACCGTTCGCTCGGTCCGGGGCTTTTTCATGTCGAGGTTCGGTGTGGGGCCGCGGTTACAGCCGCCAAAGATCCACGCCGTCCGGCACGCCGCCGCGGTCGAGCAGGCCCTTTACATCCATGACGAGGCCACGGCGGTCCTTCAGCAGGCCGGTCACCAGCCCCCAGCCCTCCGCCCGGTAGACGGCGTGGGGAACGGCCAGCACCACCGCGTCGGCGGGCGGCAGGGCGTCCCGCGCGGTCAGGGTCAGGCCGTATTCGTGGGTAACCTCTTCCGCCGAAGCCAGCGGATCGTGAAGGGCGACCTCCACCCCGAAGCTCTTCAACTCGGCCACGATGTCCACCACCCGGGTGTTGCGGATGTCGGGCACGTCCTCCTTGAACGTCAGCCCCAGCACGGTGGCGCGCAGCGGCCCGGCCTGCCCGGCGCGGCCACGGAGAAGCCGCTTCACCGTCTCCTGCGCCACATACTGGCCCATGGTGTCGTTGATGCGCCGGCCTGCCAGGATGACTTCCGGGTTGTGGCCGAGCTGCTCCGCCCGGTGGGTCAGATAGTAGGGGTCCACGCCGATGCAGTGGCCGCCGACCAGCCCCGGCTGGAACTTCAGAAAGTTCCACTTGGTGCCGGCGGCGGCCAGCACGTCACGGGTATCGATACCCATGCGGTGGAAGATCACCGCCAGTTCGTTCATCAGCGCGATGTTGACGTCGCGCTGGGTGTTCTCGATCACCTTGGCGGCCTCCGCCACGGCGATGGAGGCGGCTTCGTGCACGCCGGCCTTCACCACGCTGCCGTAGACCGCCGCGACGAGCGCCCGCGTCGCCGGATCGGAGCCGGAGACCACCTTGGTGATTGTCTCGAACCGGTGCTCCTTGTCTCCGGGGTTGATGCGCTCCGGCGAATAGCCGACAGTGAAGTCCCGTCCATAGTTCAGGCCGGACTCGGCCTCCAGCACCGGTACGCAATCCATCTCCGTGGCGCCGGGATAGACGGTTGATTCGTAGACCACCACGTCGCCGCGCTTCAGATGCCGCCCGACGGTGCGGCTAGCGGCCAGCAGCGGGCGCAGGTCTGGACGCCGGGCGTCGTCGATCGGGGTAGGCACCGTGACGATATGGAAGTCGGCCTTTGCAAGATCCGCCGGGTCGTCGGTTAGGTGCAGTTTGGCCGCAGCCAGATCCATGTCCGCCACCTCGCCCGTGTGGTCGTGCCCGTCCCGCAGAGCCTTGATGCGGCGCGCATCGATGTCGAAGGCCACGACGGGCACACCTGCCCGCCCGAACGCGACGGCCACTGGCAAGCCGACATAGCCGAGTCCGATCACCGAGATGCGGCGGGAGTGAAGCATGATGGCGTGGCTTCCTTGGAAGACGAACAATGGGAATGATGGGAAACGGGACGGAAAGGGCTGTTCTTATACACGCTCCGCCCGTGCGGGGGGAGCCGCTAAGTGACTGGCCTCAACCGATATCTCGCTTGAGTTGTTCTTTATGATGCGCTTATCACTTTTCCGAAGATCGGCTTCCGATTATCTGAGCTATCACTTGTCACAATCCATTAAGACCACCTATGCAGGATTTTTTGAGGAATAAAGCGACATTTCCGCACCCATCAGCACGTTTGTGATACAATCCATCCTTGCTTTCTCGAGATTATCCCCTTTCCAACACGTCAACCCACACAAAATCAACCTTCGATAACATCACGATCAGCATCGAACATGTCCATAGCGCACAGGCTGAAGCCCAACGAGATCAGCCAGGATGCGCTGCCGTTTTATGACGAGTTCGACGGCATTCTGCGGCCCTTGTCAGAAAAGGATCCAGGTGTTTTGGAAATCATCACCTGCAACCATCTGCCAAAAGCGGTGAGAGGTTTGGTGCATTCTGCATTTGACCAAACACGATCGCAAGAAAGTTCCTCCGAAGGCGAAGATTATCCGATTGTCATTCAAGCGCGATCACTTCTACATAATCAGGGGGATGCCTTTCTATTATGACATAACATGAATATAACGAACTAAATTGCATTGCAAAAATCTGAATAGGATCGAATATTATGAATAAAATCATAAATACCATCGAATCGTTAAGAGGTCGCCGTGTTTATCTGTTTGGTTCCGGCGACTGCGGAGTTCAAGCGCATCATATGATAGAACATTTTTTTGGAATATCTGTTTCTGGATTCATCGATTCGTTCCGAAAAGGAACTCTCAATGGCTTGCCAATTTTCACTGCAAAGGAATTTTTTTCTGAAACACCTCCCGACAGCGCAGTCCTAATCACATCTCAATACTGTCGGGAGATTGAAGCAACTATACGCTCTTATGGTAATATCAATTACAACATTCTGGTTTATGCGCCCTTATCATGGCGCAATCTGAATAAGTTCCGGGCCAAGTTGTCTCCCACCACGGCAGCCTGCGGAATGGAAACTCCTTCTCCCATCCCTTGCAACGCCGGAGCACTCCAAGCTCCCTCCATCGATTCGGCCGACGCCTTGGCAGAATTGTCGACCATCTCGTTCAATAGCGACTGCTATGTGGATCTTCCGCTGACGGAACGATGCAATTTGCGCTGCGGCTATTGCCCCCATCACAACACGTCGCGGAAAGACTGGAGCGAAACGGCAACGTGGCTTGTCGATCAGGTCCACGCATCGCTGAAAGCCTATCCCGGAGTATCCATAGAGTTGGGCGGCGGGGCGGGCGAGACAACGATTCTAAAAGCTTGGCAGCAGCAGGCAGAGCGCTTCATAGCCATTGGCGGCCAGATGCGGATAACCACCAATCTTGCACGGGAACTGCGCTGGGACGAGGCCGAAACGCTCTCCCGATTCTTTCATATCAACGTCAGCCTCGACAGCGTTGACAGCCAAGTCCTCAAATCGGTCCGTGTCGGCGCTAGCCTGTCAAAGGTCGTGTTCAATATTGCCCAGATCCAGGCAGCGGCCATGGCTGAAGGACGCGAGCCACCCAATTTCAACATACAGGCTGTCGTCACGAACAAGAGCGTTGCGCAGGTAGACCGCGTTGCCGCAATGGCCGCGGCGCTCGGCATCAGGAGCGTCCGATACATTGCGTTAAACGGAAAAACCTTCGACCCGACCCTGTCCGGAATCACCGGACTGAACCGGAACCAGGCTCTTGCGGTTGCGGCAGCCTTCGAACGCGCCTTCGAAATCGGCATCGACGCTGACATCAGCGTCGAGGTGGACGATGAGGTTTCGGACTGCCTAGCCGCCTGCCTGCTCCAGCCCGATGCTTCCGAAGAACTGGCCACGCCCGTCGACACTCCGGACACGTCGACCCAAGGGAAAATTTCGGCAGATGGGTGGCCTCCAGGCAAAACGCGCCTGTGCCTGGAGCCCTGGTCGCACATCGTCTTCACTTATGACGGCACGGTGTTCTCCTGCTGTTATGGCGCTCCGATGTTCCGCCCCAACTATGCCCTCGTCGGGACGGATATGGACGCAATCTTCAACGCCGAACCGATCCAGGATCTGCGACGGGAACTGCTGACCGGCAACCTTGGCGCGCTTTGCCGCAACTGCGTGCAGAAGCCGCTTGTCGCCACCAGCCATTTCCGGGAAAAGGTTGATGCTCTGGTCCGGACCCGCCGCCAACGCGGTGACCAGCCCACGGGTGGCTGAGCCAAAGGGAAGTCAAACTGCCCCGACCTCCGCCGCCAGTTCGCTCCAACTGTCCATCGGTGTGAAGGTCCGCTTGCGCAGCGTCCAGACCGCCGGCATGTGAAATGTGGCGCCGGTCTGTCTGACGAAGTGGGGGGTCCCGGGCCCATCGGTCCGGGCCACCCGATCCAACGTGGCATCGCTGACCGAACCGTCGAACGCTCCTTCCACCCGAAGTCCGGTCAGTTCTTCAAACAGGCGGTTCAACCCCTCAGGTGTAGCGAGACGGGCAGGAATGCCCGTCGGGCCGCAAAGGCTTCCACAGGCGCCGTTCAGCAGGACATCCATTGTCAGGACAAGGCATCCCTCGTCTCGCAGCCGCGCGTCGATCCAGGCCATCGTCGCTACGAAACCGTGGAGGAACACGGCCCCATCCGGGACCACGACGATATCCCAACGCTTTCCCGCCAGATCTGCGCCGTCCAACCGGCCAAGGTGATGAACGGCAAGCCGCTCGGCATCGCAAGGGCGTGAAACCAGCCGCCAGCGATCCGTTTCGCCACGTGCGACCCGACGCGCATGCTCAGACGCTTCGGTGCCGATGTTGATGGCATCGACGTGATGGACAATGTTCGACAGGAACGCGGGCATGCCGTCGGGGTTTGAAGCAATGACCGCTGCATCCTGCACGCGGGTCAACAATCCAAGCCGGTCCAGAGCGTAAACGGTCTGCCCCCTCGACCACGCCCCACAGCTGCGCTTGTAAAAGTTGTAGACAAGGTCGAGGCGGTCCAAGGCATTGACCCGGGGTGCGTCGGTCGTCTCGTCGTCGAGGTAGCGCGGAAAGGTGGAGCAGCCAACCTTGTAGCGGTCCACCCACGCGAACCAGGGAGGTGACTCCCAGTCCTCGGATGCCGTGACCTTGCTGAGGGCCGGCGGGCCGGCGGGCCGCTCGGTCAACGGCAGATTGCTCTCGGCTCGTACGCGCACAGCATTACGCGACCGGGCCGCCACTTTCTTGATCTGGCCGAGCCGTTGCGCGGTGATCGCCTCGGCGCGCTCCACGCCCGGCCAGTTGAGCAGCGCGATCAACGGGGCTGTCCAGCGCATCGGATCGATCTCAGCAAGATCACCTGCCCGCAGGACGATTCTCAGGTCACCGCGGGCAATGGCAACTTCTCGCGGGCTCATCTCCTGCGCTCGGCCGAGCGCCTGCGCGAGATGGTCCTCAACGCTCGGCCCGGCGGATGCCGCGTCCGCCTGCATCAGCGGCCGGACGATGCCGACCAGACGATCACCGATGCCTTGCAGGGATAAATCGCGCACGCCGCGCTCGTAAGCGGCCTCGATGACTCGTGTGCGCAGGCCGTGGTCAGCGATCAGCCGCCCAAGATTCACTGAGAAACCTTCCAAATGGTCTGCCAGCAGCACGGAAACGCCGTCCTCAAGGCAGTGAACCACTTCGCCCACCGGTGTGGCGCACACGGCCACTTTCGCCAACAGATATTCGAACATCTTCGTTGGGCTCTTGCAGGCGTTGAACATAGTGTCCGCATAAGGCAGAACGCCGATGTCCATCTCCGCAAGAACCTCGCTGAACCGTTCCGGCGCGATACGTTCGTGAAAGACGATGTTGTCGATGTCCGGATAACGTTGCGCCACGCGCCGCTTGAGTTCCGGCCAGGCCCGGCCGAATCCGATCAGGTGGAAGCAAGCGCCCGCACGGACATCCGGTGGGATCAGCGCGAAGGCATCAATGGCGAAAAAAATGTCCCGCAGCACCAACGAGCCCCAGACATCCCCACACCAGAGGATGTTGACCCTGTCCCCAAAACGCTGGCGCGGCAGGTGCCTGTGGGAGGGGTTGAAATCCTCAAGGTCGGCAACGGTATGGACGAGATGAGTGTTCGGCCGGTTACGCCCGACAAGCTCAAGCAACTTGGTGCTGGATACCACGCAGGCATCCGCGCGCGCGGTCATCGACGACAACAGGACGTCGGGCCGCAGGGAAGGAAACCATGGCTCGAGACGCCAGTAGGGCGACGTGTCGACGTCATAGTCGTCGTAGTCAAAGATGATTTTGTTGCCATGACGCGCGGCCGCCATACAGCAAGACAGCACGTGATAGCCGGCCTTCTGCACGTACAGGACCGCATGGGGATTTTCAGCCAGGATATCGAAGGCCTGGAGGTTGAGGCGAAGCTTCTCTTCCTCGGGGATCTGTGCGACCGGACCGCCCCCAAACTTCGCACCGAGATGGTCGACGAAAGACAGAACCTCCGCCGCTATACCCTTTTGCCGGAGAAGCTTTGCGAAGCTGTAGCAACGCACCCGTGCCGGGGCGAGGGCGAAGCCGTCCTGCGCCACGAAGATCACATCGGCCTCCTTGTAGCGGTGACGCTGTGCAGAGCTGAGGGGGGAAAGGTCCGACATGTGGCTATCCTGCCTGGAGCGGGCGGGGCCGCGGGATTTGGGAAACGCGGAGCGCGAAGTCCGACCGATTGCGGGCCGAACGCTCCGGAAAGCTTGAAGGGAGCGTGGTGCCGCTGTTGTACGTCCTGCCCACGGACCGTACAAGATAGAGATCCACCCGATCCAGCGGGCGGGCGGCGCGCTCCGATTCATACTCTTTGAACAATGTGGACAATGGCTCTGAAGATCGCGGCGGAGGTTTCACGGGCAGTAGCAGACTTACCGCCTGATTTCCGGACGAGGCCGAGGGTGCAATTGCGGATATCGTCCAGGGTAAGCGCTACCGCTTCAGATCGGACGTTCAGGCCCCCGGCAAGAGCGCTGTCCGGTCGTGTCCCGAGGCATGGTGTGGGAGCCGGGGCGCTCATCTGGTCTTCGGCAGGTCTGGCTCGGACAGTCACGCGGCCGTAGCGGGCAACGTGAGGGCGAGATCATCGCGCAAGGGGGCGATGGTTTCCAGGGTCATGTAGCGCGCCCGCTGGACCGCCCATTCATCGTTCTGTTCGAGCAGAATGGCACCGATCAGCCGAGTGATCGCCGCCTCGTTGGGGAAGATGCCGACCACCTCGGTGCGCCGCTTGATCTCGCCGTTCAGCCGCTCCAGCGGGTTCGTAGCTGCCCTTGCGCAGCTTGGGCATGCGCAGCTCGACGGTGCCGGCACGGGTCTCCCAATCACGCTCGCGGTAGCCGTTGCGCTGAACCAGCCGCTCGGCGGAGCGCTCACCGTGGGCGGCGCCGGTCAGGCCTTGCACCTCCAGTTCCATCAGCCGCTCGGCTGCGAAGCCGATCATCTCGCGCAAGACGTCAGCGTCAGGGCTCTTCTCCAGCAGCGCGCGAAGCGCCATCATCTCGTCGGTCATCGTGGTCACCCTTCGGTCGGGTTGAGGTGTGGTGACCAGACTCTACCGGAGACCCACGATGACCACCCCGCTGTGGACAACCGGCCCACCTACGCCAGCTCTGGGGGGCGCTTCGGCGGGCCGGTTCCCCACAGCTCTCTACACCACGTTCAGGGACGTGACCCGCTGTTCTCTAGCCGATGCTGTCGTCCAACACCGGTTCCTTCTCCACCGGTTCTTCCGCAAGGCAGATGCGATTCGCTCCTCCTCGTCGATGCGGTGTTCGGATTGCCCTGGAAAAGCGGCATTTACCGCCTGTTATCCATTCCAATGAAACAATGTAGCACAAAAGCTGGTGGAAATAGCCTCGCCACCCGCGCCGGAGCGAATTAAAGCGACAGCGCCAGTATAGAGA
>NZ_JAUQTX010000073.1:0-26610 GCF_059803775.1 Azospirillum sp. UFLA03-27
GTTATAGTCTCGTGGGCTCGGAGATGTGTATAAGAGACAGGGCCAGGGCGGTCTTCACGCTGCCGATCAGGGCCTGCTCGTCGAAAGGCTTCTCCACGAAATCGACGGCGCCGGCCTTCATCGCCCGCACCGCCAGGGGAACGTCGGCGTGGCCGGTCATCACGATCACCGGCAGGCCGCGCCCCTCCTGCACCAAGCGCTCCTGCACGTCGAGCCCGCTCATCTGCGGCATCCGCACATCGACCAGCAGGCAGCCGGGACGCGACGGCGCGTCCGATTCCAGGAAGGCGAGGGGGGACGCGAAGCCCTCGACCCGGAATCCCTCGCATTCCAGCAGGATCACGACGGAATCGCGCACCGCTTCGTCGTCGTCCAGGACGAAGACCGTCATGTCCGACGGGGATAATTCGGGCGGCAATGGGGACTCAGGGCGCATCATCCTCTCCGGCAACCGGCACGGTGAAGGCAAAGGTGGCCCCTCGGTCCCCCGGTTCCAACCACAGGCGGCCGCCATGGGCCTCGATGATCGACCGGCAGATCGACAGGCCGAGTCCCATCCCCTTCTCCTTGGTGGTGACGAAGGGCTGGAAAAGCTGGGCCAGCACGGTCTCGTTCAGACCGGGGCCGGTGTCGCGGACGGTGACGCGCATCAGCGCCGCCGATTCCGGATCGGGGCCGGTGGTGACCGTCAGTTCCCGAATCTCCGACTCGGCCATGGCCTCGATGGCGTTGCGGACGAGGTTGAGGACGACCTGTTGGATCTGGATCTTGTCGATCAGCACGGGGCGCTCGTCGCCGCTCATCTCCAGCCGGACATGGACGCCGCGTTCCTTGGCGCCGACCAGGGCGAGGGCGCTGGCCTCCTCCACCACCTTACCGATGCTCTCCACCGTGTGCTCGGTCTGGCCCTTCTCGATGAAGTTGCGCAGGCGGCGGATGATCTGGCCGGCGCGGGCCGCCTGGGCGGTGGCCTTGTCCATCGTCTCCCGCGCCTTGTCCGCCCCATCCGGACGGTCGAGCAGGCGCTTCACCGCCTTGGCGTAGTTGATGACGGCGGTCAGCGGCTGGTTCAGCTCGTGGGCCAGGGTGGAGGCCATCTGGCCCATGGCGCTGACCCGGCTGACGTGCAGAAGCTCCGCCTGAAGCTCCTGAAGGCGCTTTTCGGTGGCCTGCCGCTCGGTGAGGTCGCGGATGAAGCCGGTGAAGCAGCGATGCCCGGCCAGCTGCACCTCACCCACCGCCAGCTCCATGGGGAAGACCGAGCCGTCGCGGCGCAGGCCGGAGACGACCCGTCCGATCCCGATGATCCGGCGCTCCCCGGTGGTCAGATAATGGTCCATGTAGCGGTCGTGCTGCTCCCGGTAGGGGGAGGGCATCAGCAGGCTGACGTTCTGCCCCGTCACCTCGGCGGCGCTGTAGCCGAACAGCCGCTCCGCCGCCGGGCTGAAGGACTCGATCAGTCCCCGCTCGCTGATGACGATGATCGCCTCGGGCACGGTCTCCAGGATGGAGGTGAGGCGGGCCTCGCGCTCCCGCAGGGCGGTTTCGGCCCGCTTGCGCTCGCTGATGTCGCGGATGATGCCGATGTAGACCCCGCCGCCACCCGCCTCCCGGCAGGCCTCGCCGACCGACAGTTCCATCGGGAAGGTGGTGCCGTCGCGGCGCAGGCCGGTGACCTCCCGCCCGATGCCGATGATCCGGCGTTCCCCGGTCCGGTGGTAGCGCTCCAGATAGCCGTCATGCTCCTCCCGGTAGGGCGGCGGCATCAGCATCTTGACGTTGTGGCCGATGACCTCGGCGGCGGTCCAGCCGAACAGCCGTTCGCAGGCCGGGTTGAAGGTCTGGATGCGCCCTTCGGCATCGATGATGACGACCCCGTCCGGCACCGTGTCCAGCATGGCCTGAAAACGCAGCATGAGGTCCGGATTTCCCGTCCCGATATCGTCCGCCATCCCCGTCCCCAACGTCCCTTGTCCCTTGGACCCTTCTTGCTCCAAGAGTAGTTGAGTTGATTTCTCGGTCAACCGGGATTGGGGCCGGGATTGGAGGTTGCGGGCGGGAAGATCGCTCCCCGCCCGTGCCGGACCGGCGAATCACGCCGCCTGCTGGCCCTCCAGAGTGACCGCGCGGTCGTGCTGAAGCTGGGCCGACACTTCCTCGGCGAGGCGGAAGGCCAGCGCCACGAGGTTGATGGTCGGGTGGTCGCACCCCATGCTGGGAAAGACCGAGCTGCCGCCGATGTACAGGTTGTGCATCCCATGCACCTTGCAGCGCGCGTCGACCACACCCTGCTTCGGGTCGTCGTGCATGCGGGTGGTGCCCATATGGTGCCAGCACCAGGAGATGCGCTCCGCCCAGGCGCGCTCGGCGGCGTCCTGCGGGTCGGTCTCGGTCACCGTGATCAGGCCGTTGCGGGTCAGCTCCGTCCGCACCAGCGCGTTGGTGCGCAGGAAGTTGTCGCGGTCCTGCTCGGTCAGGCGCCACACCGTGTCGGCCCGGTTGAGGCCAAGCGCGTCGCGCTCCGTCGCCAGGGTTACGCGGCTGTCGGGGTTGGGCACCGGCTCGACGATGGTTTCCAGCAGGAAGCTGCGCGTCACCCAGGCCGGGTTGACCACATTGTCGAACAGCGCGTAGGCGAGGTTCGGCAGATTCAGCGCGATCTGCGGCACCGCCTCGCGCAGCAGGGCGCGCAGGTCGCCCTCGGCGTGGCCGAACTTGCGGCGGTCGGACATCAGCATGCGCAGGTCGTGCAGCGCCCGCACCCCGGCGGTTGCCTCGCCGTGATACTGCGCCACCAGATAGCTGCGCGAGTTCATCAGCCCCAGCCGGCGCTGAGTCTCCACCGTCGGCGACAGGGAGGCGGAGACGGGAAGGTGCTTGGCGTTCAGCCGGCGGCGCGACAGGGTCAGCGTCATGTCGTAGAGGCGGCGATGCCGTGCCTGATCGGTCAGGCGGACGGAGCCGGCCTTGATGCGCGGGTGGTCGGTGAAGTAGCGGCCGACCAGATCGTGGCCGTTGCCCAGCCCGGCGCTCTGCACCCGGTTGGACAGCAGCAGCAGGCGGGCGTTCTCGATGCCGCCGCAGCATAGGACGAACTGCCGCGCGGTGACGGTGAAGCGGGCGCCGCTGAGGGCGGCGCAGCGCACCCGCTCCACCACCGTGGCGGTGTCGTTGGTCTCGAACTCGGTGACGTTGGCGTTCAAATAGCAGGCGATGTTCGCGGCCTGGACGATCTCGTCGACGGAGGTCACGCCGACGCGCGGCTGGTCGCTGATCTGGGCGACGCGGTTCTCCAGGGCGCCGCCCTCCACCGGCAGGAACCCGATCCCGTCCGGCGCCAGGGTCTTCTCCCAATGGCCGTTGTCGTAGATGCGCGACGGCAGGTTCAGGTGGCTGTGGGCGCGTGCGTAGTAGGGGGCCAGCATTTCCGGCCCGAAGGGCCAGCCGCTGTTCGGCACCCAGGGCCGCGCCTCCATGTCGATCGGCTCGAAAGGCCGGCAGAAGCCGCCCCAGCAGTTGGTGCTGCCGCCGAAATAGCGACTGCGCGCGGTGGACAGCCGCTCGTAGGGCAGGCCGAGATTCTCGCCGGCGTAGAGCGACTGGGTGTGGCCGTCGGGGTCGAGCCCGCCGCTCTCCAGAAGGACGATCTTCCAGCGCGAACCGGCCAGCGCACGGGCTATGGCAAGCCCGGCGGCGCCGGCGCCGACGATGCAGAGGTCCGCGTCAAGGTTGGTGCCCGAGGACACCGAGCGAGCATCGAGGATCATGCTGCGCCTGCTTTTCTTTAGGGTTGAACGCACGGGACTCAGATAAATCTCAAGTTCCCCATGCCGTTACTGAAATTGCGGGCTAGCCCGTCCAGCGGATTGACCCCGGCACCGCCCCCGCAGCCAGCAATTGCGCGGGTTTTATCCATTTTTTCAAAGGACTGACCGCCCCATCCCCGCACCACTTTCGATGCGGAGTCCGAAGGGGTAGCCCGGCCTTCCCCCGGATTAAAAACTTGGCGGAGTGCCCCCCAACGCCTGGAGAAGCGAGACGGCGGCCAGCAGGCGGCTCTGCCGCACCGACAGGGCGCTTTCCTCGTCCGACAGGGCGGCGGTCTGGGCGGTCAGGACGCTGCTGTAGGGCAGGGTACCGGCCCGGTACTGGTTCAGGGTCAGCCGCTCCGCCTCGCGCGCCAGCCGCACGGCGTCGTCCTGCACGGCGGCCTGCCGGGCCAGGATGCGCTGGGCGGCGAGCTGGTCCTCGACCTCCTGGAAGGCGGTCAGCACGGTCTGGCGATACTGCGCCACGCTCTGGTCGAAGACGGCGCGGCGCAGCTCCACCTCGGCCGTCCGCGTGCCGCCGTCGAACAGGGTCTGGGCGACCTGCGCCCCGACCGCCCAGATCGCCGTCGGCGCCTGGAGAAGCTTGGGCAGGATCGTCGCGCTGTTGGTGAGGGAGCCGGACAGCACCACGTCCGGGTACCAAGCCGACTCCGCGATGCCGATCTGGGCGTTGGCCTGGGCCATCTGCCGTTCCGCCGCCGCGATGTCCGGCCGGCGCTCCAGCAGGGCTGAGGGCACGCCGGGCGGGATCGCCGGGACCGCGGCGGTCAGTGGTGCCGGGGCCAACGCGAAGGCGGCGGGCGCCTGGCCGACCAGAACCGCCATGGCGTGCTCGAACTGGGCGCGCTGCACCCCCAGCGCCACGAGCTGCGACTCGGTGGAGCGGACCTGGGTTTCGGCGGTGAAGACGTCGGCCAGCGTCGCGGTGCCCACGGCGTGGCGGTTGCGGGCGATCTCCAGCGACTGGCGGTATGCGGCGATGGCCCGTTCCAGCAGCGCCTTGCGCTCGTCCGCCACGCGGAACTGGACGTAGGCGGTGGCGAGCTGCGCCTGCGCCGACAGGCGGGCGGCGGCGAGGTCGGCGGCGCTGGCCTGGAGGTTCGCGTCGTTGCTTTCCACCGACCGGCGGATGCGGCCCCACAGGTCCGGCGCCCAGCTCGCACCCAGCCCGGCGTCGTAGGTGGTCACCGGGGTTCCGCTGCGGCTGATGCCGGTGCCGGAAGTGCTGCGGTTGCCCGACCCGACGGTTCCCGCCCGGTCGGCGCCACCGCTGACCGACAGGATGGGGAAGAAGGAGGAGCGGGCCTGATCCGACAGCGCCTTCGCCTGGCGGTAGGCGGCCTCCGCCACCTTCAGACTCTGGTTGTCCACCTCCACCCGGCGCATCAGCCCGTCCAGCACCGGATCGTCGAAGACGGTCCACCAGGGTCCGGCCTCCGCCTGTCCCGGCGTGGCCGGGCGCCAGCCGTCGTCGCGCGGGACAGGGGGCGGTGCGAAGGCCACGGGGGTGACGCCACCTTCCTTGTAGGCCGATGGTACGGAAGCGGACGGCCGCTCGTAATCCGGTCCCACCGCGCAGGCCGACAGCAGGGTGAGGGCGCCGAACGCCGTGCCCAGGAGACGGGCGCGCCGCCTGAAGATCGTCGTCATGTCAGGTCCATCCAGAGGACAAATCCCCTCTCCCCTCTGCTCACGCGCAAACACAGTTTGCGCTGACGCGACAGGCGGACCTTCGGTCCGCCGAAAGCGGGGAGAGGGTTAGGGTGAGGGGGCTGCGCTTTTGCCGGACAGACCGACATGCGCAATCCCGTCACCGCCCGCTTCGCGGGCACCCTCTCCCCAGAGGGGAGAGGGCTACGATGGGCGAAATCGGTCATCATGCCGCGACACCCGCCTCGGGGCGCCGCCAGCGCCGCCGGCACCACAGCCGGAAGCGGTCGAGGTACAGGTAGGTGACCGGGGTCGTGTAGAGGGTCAGCATCTGGCTGACGACCAGACCGCCGACGATGGCGATGCCCAACGGCTGGCGCAGCTCCGCCCCGTCGCCCGAGCCAAGCGCCAGCGGCAGGGCGCCCAGCAGGGCGGCGACCGTGGTCATCATGATCGGGCGGAAGCGCAGCAGGCAGGCGCGGTGGATCGCGGTGCGCGGGTCCAGCCCCTCGCTCCGCTCCGCCTCCAGCGCCACGTCGATCATCATGATCGCGTTCTTCTTGACGATGCCGATCAACAGGATGACGCCGATCAGCGCGATGATGCTCAGCTCCTTGTCCAGAGCCATCAGAGCGACCAGTGCCCCCACCCCGGCGGAAGGCAGGGTTGAGAGGATGGTCAGCGGGTGGATGTAGCTCTCGTAGAGCACGCCCAGCACGATGTAGACGGCCAACAGCGCCGCCAGGATCAGCACCGGCTGGTCACCGATCGACTGCTGGAACACCCGCGCGGTGCCCTGGAAGCTGCCCTGGATGGTGGTCGGCACGCCGATCCTGTCCATGGTGTGGCGGATGACGGCCAGTCCCTCGCCCAGCGAGATGCCGGGGGCGAGGTTGAAGGAGAGGGTGGTGGCGACGAACGGCCCCTGGTGGTTCACCGACAGCGGCGTGTTCTCCAGCGAGACGCGGGCGATCGCCGAGAGCGGCACCATCGTCTCCACGCCGGTGCTGAGCGCCGACCCGGTGGAGGCGGCGGTGCGGCCGGTGGTGGCGATCTGGTTGATGCGCTGGTTGCGCGCGGCCTCGGTGTCGGCGGTGGCGGCCCCGGCGATGGCGCTGGTCGCCTGCGTTCCGCTGACCGCCCCGCCGGATTTGCTGATGAGGATGTCCTTCATCATCTCCGGGTCCTCGCGGTACTGGGGGGCGACCTCCATGATCACGCGGTACTGGTTCAGCGGGTTGTAGATGGTCGAGGCGTAGCGCTGGCCGAAGGCGTCGTAGAGCGTGTTGTTGATCTGGTTGAAGGACAGGCCCAGCCGCGCCGCGGCGTCGCGGTCCACCGTCACCTCCAGCGCCAAGCCGCGCTGCTGCTGGTCGGAGTTCACCTCCGTCAGCTCCGGCACCTGCTGGAGGGCCTGGGTCAGGCGGGGCGCCCAGGTCTGCAACTCGTCCAGCGTGTCGCCCTGCAGCGTGAACTGGTAGTTGGCGTTGGACTGCCGCGCGCCCGCCCGCAAATCCTGCATGACCGACAGGTAGAGGTTGGCGCCGGGCACCTGGGTGAGCTGGGTGCGCAGTCGGGCGATCACCGCGTCGGCGGTGACGTCGCGCTGCGCCAGCGGCTTCAGCGAGACGGCCATGAAGCCGCTGTTGGTCCGGCTGCCGCCGGTGTAGCCCACCACCGTGTCCACCGCCGGGTCGGCCTGCACCAGCGCCACGAAGCGTTCCATCTTTTCCTTCATCAGCGTGAAGGAGGTGCTCTGGTCCGCCACGACGAAGCCGATCAGCCGACCCGTGTCCTGCTGCGGGAAGAAGCCCTTGGGGATGATCGTGAAGAGATGGACGCTGAGCGCCACGGTCGCCGCGAAGACCACCATGGTCAGCAGGCTGTTGTCGAGCGCCGCCGTCAGCGTGCGGTCGTAGAGGCGCAGCGTGCCGCCACCGATTTGGGCGCCGATCCGCGCCCCGGCCCGGCGCAGGGCGGCCATGGCGCGGCCCGGCTCCTTGGCCTTGCGCGGCTCGCGCAGCAGGACGGCGCACATCATCGGCGTGGTGGTCAGGCTGATGACCATCGAGACCAGGATGGCGATGGACAGGGTCAGGGCGAATTCGCGGAACAGCCGCCCGACGATGCCGCCCATCAGCAGGATCGGGATGAAGACGGCGACCAGCGACACGCTCATCGACAGGACGGTGAAGCCGACCTCCCGCGCGCCGCGCAGTGCCGCCTGGGTGCGGGACATGCCGTTCTCGATGTGGCGGGCGATGTTTTCCAGCACGACGATGGCGTCGTCGACGACGAAGCCGGTGGCGATGGTCAGCGCCATCAGCGACAGGTTGTTCAGGCTGTAGCCGAGCAGATACATGGCGCCGAAGGTGGCGACCAGAGACACCGGCACGACCACGCTGGGGATCAGCGCCGCCCGCGCGTTGCGCAGGAACAGGAACACCACCATCACCACAAGCCCGATGGCAATGATCAGCGTGTGCTCCACCTCGGCCAGCGAGGCGCGGATGGTCGTGGTGCGGTCGCTGGAAACCGATAGGTCGATGTCGGCGGGGATGGAGGCGCGAAGCTCCGGCAGCATGGCCTTCACCCGGTCGACCGTCTCGATGATGTTGGCCGCCGGCTGGCGGTTCAGCATCAGCAGGACCGATGGCTTGCCGTTGGTGATTCCGGCGTTGCGCAGATCCTCCACGCTGTCCGACACCTCGGCCACGTCCGACAGGCGGACGGCGGCCCCGTTGCGGTAGGCGATGACCAGCGACCGGTATTCCTCCGCCTTGCGGGCCTGATCGTTGGTGTAGATCTGGAAGCGCAGCTCCCCGTCCTCGACGGCGCCCTTGGGCGCGTTGGCGTTGGCCGACGCGATGGCCGCCCGCACGTCCTCCAGCCCGATGCCGTACTGGAACAGGGCGCGCGGGTTCAGCTCCACCCGCACGGCGGGCAGCGAACTGCCGCCGATGCTGACCTGCCCGATGCCCTCGACCTGCGACAGCTTCTGCTGGAGCACGGTCGCCGCGGAATCGTAGAGCTGCCCCTGGCTGAGCGTCGCCGAGGTCATGGTCAGGATCATGATCGGGGCGTCGGCGGGGTTGACCTTGCGGTAGGTCGGGTTGCTGCGCAGGCTGGACGGCAGGTCGGCGCGGGCGGCGTTGATGGCCGCCTGCACCTCCCGCCCCGCCCCGTCGATGTCGCGGTTCAGCCCGAACTGCAACGTGATGCGCGTCGATCCCGCGGAGCTGGAGGAGGTCATCTCCGTCACGTCGGCGATCTGCGCCAGATGCCGTTCCAGCGGCGTGGCGACGCTGGCCGCCATCGTCTCCGGGCTGGCGCCGGGCATCGAGGCGGTGACCGAGATGGTCGGGAAGTCCACCTGCGGCAGCGGCGACACCGGCAGCCCGACGAAGCCCAGCGCCCCGGCCAGCGCCAGCCCGAGCGTCAGCAGCGTCGTCGCCACCGGCCGCCGGATGAAGGGCGCCGACAGGTTGGCCGCCCAGCTCATCGCGCGGCCCCTTCCTTCAGCCCGTCGGGACGCCCGCGCAGGCGCGCGGCCAGCCGATCGAAGGCCAGATAGATCACCGGCGTGGTGTAGAGGGTCAGAAGCTGGCTGAGGATCAGCCCGCCGACGATGGACACGCCCATCGGCTGGCGAAGCTCCGACCCCGTGCCGGTGCCGAGCATCAGCGGCAGGGCGCCGAGCAGCGCCGCCATGGTCGTCATCAGGATCGGCCGGAAGCGCAGCAGGCAGGCCTGATAGATGGCCTCGCGCGGGGGCTTGCCCTCCTCCCGCTCGGCGTCGAGCGCGAAGTCGATCATCATGATCGCGTTCTTCTTCACGATGCCGATGAGCAGGATGATGCCGATGATGGCGATGATGTCCAGGTCGTGCCCGGCCAGCATCAGCGCGATCAGCGCCCCCACCCCCGCCGAGGGCAGGGTGGAGAGGATCGTGATCGGGTGGATGTAGCTCTCGTAGAGGACGCCCAGCACGATGTACATCGTGACGATGGCGGCCAGGATCAGCAGGAGCTGGTTGCCCAGCGACGCCTGGAAGGCCAGCGCGGCGCCCTGGAAGCGGGTCAGCACGCTGGCCGGCAGGCCGAGTTCCTGTTCCGCCGCCTCGATGGCCTTGACCGCGGCGCCCAGCGACACTCCGGGCGCCAAGTTAAAGGAGACGGTGACCGCCGGAAACTGCCCGAAATGGTTGATCTGGAGCGGCGCGTTGCGCACCTCCATCCGCGCGAAGGCGGCCAGTGGCACCTGCCCGCCCCCCGCCGAGGGCAGATGGATGGAGGTGAGAAGCTGGTCCACCGTCATCCGGTCCGGGTCGGCCTCCAGGATCACGCGGAACTGGTTGGCCTGGGTGAAGATGGTGGAGACGATGCGCTGGCCGAAGGAGTCGTAGAGCGCGTTGTCGATGGCCGCCGTGGTGACGCCGTAGCGCGCGGCGGTGTCGCGGTCGATGGTGATGGCGGCCGACAGCCCCTTCTCCTGAAGGTTGCTGGTGACGTCGGTGATCTCCGGCACCGCGGCCAGCCGGTCCAGCAGCCTCGGCGCCCAGACGCGCAGCTCCTCGGGATTCGCGTCCTCAAGGACGAACTGGTACTGGGTGCGGCTGACCGTGGCGTCGATGGTCAGGTCCTGCACCGGCTGCATGAACAGCTCGATTCCGGGGACGGCGGCGGTGTTCTGGCGGATGCGGCGGATGATGTCGGCCACATGGTCCGTCCGCTGCTCCTTCGGCTTCAGGTTGATGAGGAGGCGCCCGCTGTTCATCGTGGTGTTGGTGCCGTCCACCCCGATGAAGGAGGACAGGCTGACCACGTCGGGGTCCTTCAGCACCTCCGCCGCCAGCGCCCGCTGCCGCTCCGCCATGGCGGCGTAGGAGACGGACTGGGTGGCCTCCGTCACGCCCTGGATCAGGCCGGTGTCCTGCGCCGGGAAGAACCCCTTGGGGATGGCGGTGTAGAGCACCACCGTCAGCGCCAGCGTGCCCACGGCGACCAGCAGCGTCGCCCCCTGGCGGTCAAGCACCCAGCGCAGCGTGCGGGCGTAGCCGGCGATCACCGCGTCGAACCACGCCTCGCTGCGGCGGGCGACGGCGGACATCTCGCGCGGCTCGCGGTGGCGCAGCAGCTTGGCGCAGAGCATCGGCACCAGCGTCAGCGAGACGACGGCGGAGATCAGGATGGTGACGGCCAGCGTGATGGCGAACTCGCGGAACAGCCGGCCGACCACATCGCCCATGAACAGAAGCGGGATCAGCACCGCGATCAGCGAGACGGTCAGCGATACGATGGTGAAGCCGATCTGCTTCGACCCCTTCAGCGCGGCCTGGAGCGGCGGCTCGCCGCGCTCGACATGGCGGGCGATGTTCTCGATCATCACGATGGCGTCGTCGACGACGAAGCCGGTCGCGACGGTCAGCGCCATCAGCGACAGGTTGTTCAGGCTGAATCCCGCCAGATACATCACCGCGAAGGTGCCGACCAGCGACAGCGGCACCGACAGGCTGGGGATGATCGTCGCCGGGATGTTGCGCAGGAACAGGAAGATCACCAGGACCACCAGCCCCATGGCCACCATCATCTCCATCTGCACGTCCTCGACGGAGGCGCGGATGGTCACGGTGCGGTCGGTCAGGACGGCGACGTCGACCGAGCCGGGCAGGGCGGCGGTCAGGTTGGGCAGCATCTCCTTCACCCGGTCCACCACCTCGATCACGTTGGCGCCGGGCTGGCGCTGGATGTTCAGGAGGATGGCCGGCGTGTCGTTCATCCAGGCGCCCAGCCGGGTGTTCTCGGCGCTGTCCAGCACCTCGGCCACGTCGGACAGGCGCACTGGGGCGCCGCTGCGGTAGGCGACGACGAGATCCTTGTACTCGTCGGCCCGGCGGAGCTGGTCGTTGGCGTTGATGGTGTAGTTGCGGGTCGGCCCGTCGATGGTGCCCTTGGGCGAGTTGACGTTGGCCGTGTTGATGGTGCTGCGCAGGTCGTCGATGTTCAGGCCGTAGGCGGCCAGCGCCTGGACGTTGGCGCGGATGCGCACCGCCGGCCGATGCCCGCCGCTGAGGCTGACCAGACCGACGCCGGGAAGCTGCGACAGCTTCTGCGCGAAGCGGCTGTCGGCCAGATCCTGCACCTGGGTCAGCGGCAGCGTCTTGGAGGTCAGGGCCAGCGTCAGGATCGGCGCGTCCGCTGGGTTGACCTTGGCGTAGATCGGCGGGGCGGGCAGGTCGGAGGGCAGCAGGCTCCCGGCGGCGTTGATGGCCGCCTGCACCTCCTGCTCCGCGATGTCGATGCTGAGTTCCAGCCCGAACTGGAGCGTGATGACTGACGCCCCGGCGGCGCTGACCGAGGACATCTGCACCAGCCCCGGCATCTGGCCGAGCTGGCGTTCCAGCGGGGCGGTGACCGAGGAGGTCATCACCTCCGGGCTGGCGCCGGGGAAGAAGGTCTGGACCTGGATCGTCGGGTATTCCACCGCCGGCAGCGCCGACAGCGGCAGGAAGCGGTAGGACACCGCCCCGACCAGCAGGATCGCCAGCATCAGCAGCGAGGTGGCGACCGGGCGGACGACGAAGGGGTGGGAGATGTTCATGGCGGCAGGCGCGCGTTACGACGCGTTGCGCTGGGGACGGCGCTGCGGGCGCGGCCCTTCGCTGGACGGGGTGGGGGGCGCTGGCTGGGCCGTGCCGTCGGTCGCCGCCACCTTGGCGCCCTCGCGCAGCCGGTCGGCGCCCTGGATCACCACCGTCTCGCCGGGCTGCACGCCCTGGGTGATGACGGTCTTCGCCCCGTCGCTGGCACCCAGCGTCACCGGACGGACCGAGGCCGTGCTGTCCTCGCCGTTCACCACATAGACGTAGGTGCCGGGCGCCCCGCGCTGCACCGCCGCCACCGGGACCATCGGCACACCGGCCAGCGTGTCCACCAGAAGCTGAACGTTGACGAACTGGTTGGGGAACAGCGACTGGTCGGCGTTGTCGAACTGGGCGCGCAGCTTGACCGTGCCGGTGGTCACGTCGATCTGGTTGTCCACCGTCGTCAGCGTGCCGGTTGCCAGCACGCGGTCGCGCGTCCGGTCGTAGGCGGTGACCGGCAGCTTCGCCCCGTCGCGCAGCCGCGCCATGATCGCCGGGATGTTGTCCTCCGGCAGGGTGAACAGGACGGAGATCGGCTGCACCTGGGTGATGACGACGATGCCGCCGGCCTCGCCCGCGGTGACGTAGTTGCCGGGATCGACCAGCCGCAGGCCGGCGCGGCCGGAAACGGGTGCGGTGATGCGGGTGTAGGACAGGTTCAGCTTGGCGTTCTCCACCGCCACCTGATCGGCCTTCACCGTGCCCTCATACTGCTGGACCAGCGATTCCTGGGTGTCGCGCTGCTGCTTGGCGATGGAGTCCTGCTTGACCAGCAGGCGGTAGCGCTCCAGGTCCAGCCGGGCGTTCTTCAACAGCGCCTGATCGCGCAGAAGCTGGGCCTCGGCCTGCTCGACGGCGAGTTGGAAGGGCCGCGGGTCGACCTCCGCCAGGAAGTCGCCCTTCCGCACGGCCTGCCCCTCGGTGAAGGCGACCTGGGTGAGCTGGCCGCCGACCTGCGGGCGCACCGTGACGGTGGCGAGCGAGGAGACGGTGCCCAGCCCATTCAGCCGGATCGGCATGTCGCCCTTCTCCACCGTGGCGGTCACCACCGGCGAGGCGGTCGGCATGCCGGGCCGGAACCCGCCGGGGCCGCCGCGCGCCGCCATTTCCGGCGCCGGGCGGAAGGCGAACCACCACACCCCGCCGCCGATCAGCGCCAGCACCACCAGCCACGCCAGCACCCGGCCCAGGATCGAGCGGCGCCGTGGCGCGTCGGTCCGCTGGGCGTCGGGAGCCGACTGGTCCCGGCGGGCCTCCGGTACTGCCGTGGTGTGGCTATCCGGCCCGGGCGCGGGCGGCGGTTTGAGAGGCGTGTCCAAATCCATCGGGTCCTTCATCGCCTGCGGGCGTCGTCCTGAACGTCGCGTCGGGAGGGCGGCCGGCGACCCAGCCCCGATCCCGGCGGGACGCTATCACGGCGTCGCGCGCAGAATATGTCCAGAAGGGATTAGATTTGTAACGCTCGGTAACAGCGTCGAGGGGCGTCAGGAATCCCCTCTCCCCTCCGGGGAGAGGGCTAGGGTGAGGGGGTTGCGCGTGGCGCCACGTTCGGCACAAGCGCAACCCCCTCACCGGCCCTACGGGCCACCCTCTCCCCAGGGGGAGAGGGTTACGTTACTCAGCCGCCAGACCCAACCCCGTCACGAAGGCGGCGATGCGGCGGCAGGCCTCCGCAAGCTCCGCCTCGCCGACCGCGAAGGACAGGCGGACGCAGCCCGCCGCCGCCGGGCCGAAGGCTCCGGCGTCCAGCACCGACACGCCGGTCTCGCGGAACAGCCGCCACGCGAACTCCATGGTCGGCAGGCCGGTGCCGCGCACGTCCACCAGCATGAACATCCCGGCTTCCGGCTTCAGGCAGCGCAGGCTGGGAACGGAGCCGAGCGCTTCCAGCGCGATGTCGCGGCGGCGGCGGTAGCCCTCGCGCATCGCCGCCACCGCCTCGTCGCCCTGCTCGACGGCGACCAGCGCCGCCTGCTGCACGAAGCCCGGCAGGCCGTAGAGCATGCACAGCGCCAGCGTGCCCATATGGGCGACCAGCGGCGCCGGGGCGACCACCCAGCCGGCGCGCCAGCCGGTCATGGCGTGAGACTTGGACAGGCTGTTGATGGTCACCGTGCGCTCCGCCATGCCGGGCAGGGTGGCGATGCCGATGTGCGGCCGGTCGAAGGTCAGGCTGGCGTAGACCTCGTCGGCGACCACCCACAGATCGTGGCGGCGGGCGAGGTCGGCCACGGCCTCCAACTCCTCCATGGACATCACGATGCCGGTGGGGTTGGCGGGGGTCGCCAGGAAGATGGCACGGGTGCGCGGGGTGACCGCGGCGGCCAGCGCCGCCGGGTCCAGCCGGAGCGTGGCGGCGTCCGGGGCCACCGGGACCAGCGTGGCGCCCGACGCGCGGACGCAGGCCTCGTATGTCAGGTACATCGGCTCCGGCACCAGAACCTCGTCCCCCGCCTCTACGAGGCAGAGCGTGGCGTTGAACAGGCCGTTCTGCGCCCCGGCGCAGACGATGACGTTCTCCGGCTCGACGGCCATGCCGGTGCGGCGGGCGACGTCGCCGGCCAGCGCGGCGCGCAGCTCCGGACGGCCGGGAATAGGAGTGTAGTGGGTGTCGCCGGCGTGCAGGGCGGCGATGGCGGCGTCGCGCACCGGGGCGGGGGTGTCGAAATCCGGGTCGCCGACGCTCAGCACGATCACGTCCTCGCCGCGCCCCTTGGCGGTCCAGGCGGCGAAATGGATGTCCCAAGCCGCGACGCGGTCGCCGCGGATGCGGTCGGTGAGAGAAGAGAAACGCATCGGCGGAGGCTCCCTGGCAGGCTTTTCCCGTGGCCGGAAAGGTTCCCGGCGGACGACCCATCCATATGCCCCAGGGCGGTGCCGGGGCACAACCGGGCGTTTGAGGGGCGACGGCGCAAGGCGGCCATTCATGCCCATTAGGACACCCTGATATGATCGACCGGCAATTGCAGCGCTGCGAAAGCGGGGCCTATGACGGACCTCAACGATAAAAGCGAATCAATCGCCGGCCAACAAACGCCCGAGAACGTGCAAAGGATAACCATGTACCGCGACCGTATTCGCCTGAAGTCCCTGTGGGGAAAAGTGGTGACGCCGGAGGAGGCCGCCCTGCTGATCCGCGACGGCATGACCATCGGCATGAGCGGCTTCACCCGCGCCGGTGACGCCAAGGCGGTGCCGCTGGCGCTGGCCGAACGCGCCGCGACGGAGCGGCTGAAGGTCACGCTGATGACCGGCGCCTCGCTCGGCAACGACGTGGACCGCATCCTGACGGAGGCCGGGGTGCTGGCCCGCCGCCTGCCGTTCCAGGCCGATCCGGTGCTGCGCAAGGCGATCAACCACGGCGAGGTGATGTTCGTCGACCAGCACCTGTCGGAGACGGTGGAGCTTCTGCGCTCCCGCCAGATGGGTCCGGTGGACGTGGCGGTGATCGAGGCCTGCGCGATCACCGAGACGGGCGGGATCGTCCCCACCACCTCCATCGGCAACTCCGCGACCTTCGCCATCCTGGCGGAGAAGGTCATTGTCGAGCTGAACCTGACCCAGCCGCTCGACCTGGAGGGGATGCACGACGTCTACATCCCGACGCGCCGTCCCTTCCGAGAGCCGATCCCGGTGGTGACGGCGGAGAGCCGCGCCGGCCTGCCCTACATCCCCATCGACCCGTCGAAGATCGCGGCCATCGTGGTGACCCGCAAGCAGGACAGCAGCGCCACCATCCTGCCGCCGGACGGCGAGACCCGGGACATCGCCGGCCACCTGATCGAGTTCCTCGACCGCGAGGTGCGGCAGGGCCGGCTGGGCCGCTCGCTGAACCCGCTCCAGGCCGGGATTGGGACCATCGCCAACGCCGTGCTGCACGGCATGATCGACAGCCCCTTCCACGACCTGACCATGTACAGCGAGGTCCTGCAGGACAGCACCTTCGATCTGTTCGACGCCGGCAAGCTGACCTTCGCCTCGGGCTCCTCGATCACGCTGAGCGCCGGGAAATACGCGGAGGTCCTGCCAAGGATCGGGAGCTACAAGGGCCGGCTGCTGCTGCGCCCGCAGGAAATCTCCAACCACCCGGAGGTCATCCGCCGGCTGGGCGTGATCGGCATCAACACGGCGCTGGAGTGCGACATCTACGGCAACGTGAACTCCACCCACGTCAACGGCACGCAGATGATGAACGGCATCGGCGGCTCCGGCGACTTCGCGCGCAACGCCCATCTCGCCATCTTCGTCACCAAGTCGCTGGCGAAGGACGGCAGGATTTCCAGCGTCGTGCCGATGGTCACCCACACCGACCACAACGAGCATGACGTGGACGTCCTGGTGACGGAAACCGGTCTGGCCGACCTGCGCGGCCTCGCCCCGCGCGAGCGGGCGGAGACGATCATCCGCAACTGCGTCCATCCCAGCTACCGCGAGCTGGCGCTGGACTATCACCGCCGGGCGCTGCAGCGCGGCGGCCATACGCCGCATCTGCTGGAGGAGGCCTTCTCCTGGCACCTGCGCTACCAGCAGACGGGCAGCATGCAGCCGGCCTGAGTGCCTTGACGGGGGCCTTAACGGGGACGTGGGCGGATCAGGGGCAGACGGCCTCGACGATCCGGCAGACGTCCCCGGCGGTCCGCGGGGTGAAGCGGGCGAGCAGCCCGCCGCGCAGCTCGGGCACGATCAGCGACACCGGCTGCTCGGCGGGAACCGTCAGGTCGTGGTCGAGGTCGCAGACGCTGACGTAGTCCAGCCCGGCCAGGGCGACCAGGAGCGACTGCCGCCCCCGCTCGTCGACGGCGTGGGCGATGGCCCGCCCGTTGGCGGCGGCATAAGCGGCGGCATGGTCCCGGGTGTAGCGGGACACCGGCAGAACCCGCAGCGACGGGTGGCTGCTCAGGACCGTGGCGATGAGGGCGTTGAGGCCGCTGGACAGGCTCGGCATGGTTTCCAAAGGCTTCCGACTGTGGAGCGCCATGCTACCACGAATTCGGCCGTTGGGGGCGCCACCCCCGCGTGATGTGAAAATGGTCACGCGGGGGTCACGCTCGTGCAAAGGTGTCAGCCGGCGCGGACCCGCGCGATGAAGCCGTGGATCTCGTCGCGCAGCAGGTCGGAGTCGCGGGACAGGCTGTTCGCGGCGTTCAGCACCTCCGCGGCGGCCTCGCGCACGTCGGTGGCCGACTGGCTGACCCCGCCGATGTTGCCCGAGACCAGCCGGGTGCCCTGGGCCGCCTGCTGGATGTTGCGGCCGATCTCGTGCGTGGCGGCGGTCTGCTCCTCCACGGCGGCGGCGATGGCCCCGGCGATGGCGTCCACGTCGGCGATGGTCCGGGCGATGTTGCGGATGGCCGTCACGGTGCCTTCGGTGATCGCCTGGATCTCGGTGATCTGGCTGGCGATCTCCTCGGTCGCCTGGGAGGTTTGGGTGGCCAGCGCCTTGACCTCGCCCGCCACGACGGCGAAGCCCTTGCCGGCCTCGCCGGCGCGCGCCGCCTCGATGGTCGCGTTCAGCGCCAGCAGGTTGGTCTGGCTGGCGATGTTCTGGATCAGGTTGACGACGTCGCCGATCTTCTGGGCGGCGCTGGCCAGCCGTTCCACCAGCGCGTTGGTCCGTTCTCCTTCGGCCACGGCGTCGCGGGCGACCGTCGCCGCACCGTTGACCTGACGGCCGATCTCCCCGATGGAGCTTCCCAGCTGCTCCGACGCCGCGGCGACCGTCGCGACGTTGGCCGACGCCTGCTCCGTCGCGGCGGCGACCGAGGAGGCCTGTTCCGTCGTCGTCTCGGCGGCGCCGGTCATCGTCTGCGCGTTGCTCTGAAGCTGGCGGGCGGCCTGCGAGACGGCCTGGACCACGCCCTGGACGTTGGCGTCGAACTGGTCGGCCAGGGCCAGCATGGCGGCGCGGCGGTCGGCCTCCATCTGGCGCTTCTGCGCGTCGCTCTCCTCCTGGAGGCGGCGCATGTCGAGCCCGTTGCTCTTGAAGACCTGGAGCGCGCGGGCGAGCAGGCCGACCTCGTCCGTGCGCTCGGTGCCCTGGATGGCGACGGTCAGGTCGCCGGCGGCGATGGAGGTCATCTCCGACGTCAGGCGGTGCAGTGGACGCACGACGAAGAACAGCAGGATGGACCCCAGCAGGCCGAAGGCGAACAGCACGCCCGCGCCCGCGACCGTGTAGAGCCGCGTCATGACCTGCTGGGACAGGGCGGTGGCCCGCCGCTCGGCCTCCCGAGTCTCGGCCATGCTCTGCTCCACCCGCTCGCCCAGCGCCGCGGTCAGCTTCTGCCGGACCGGCCGGCCGACGTCGATGGACACACGGATGGCGCCGTCGGTGTCGAAGCCGCGGGCCAGTTGCACGGTGGTCTGGGCAACGCGCTCGTACTCACCGACGATCGACTTGATGGCCTGGATGCTCTCGCGCTCCGCCGGATCGTCATAGGCCGCGGCCAGCGTGTCGATGGCGGACAGGGCCTTGGCAATGTTGGCCGTGAGCTGCGCGTTGGCGGCGTCGATGGCTTCGCGGGACGAGGCGACGATGGCGTTCGCCTCGGTGTCCATAGCGTCACCCAGGGCCGATTGGACGGCGATGGTCGCGCCGAGCCGATCGGCGACCAGCTCCGTGATGCGGGCGGTGGAGCTTGTCAGATCGGAGATCGCGCTCCGGGCGGTCCAGACGAGGCTGGCGATGACGATCAGCAGGACGAGAACCGGAACGAGGATCTTGTGCAATAACTTGCGGTTCGAAAACCAGCGGTGCAGCGGCATGTCCAAGGCTTTCCAATAAATCGGGCTTCGTCGGCGGGGCGGTGGGGGGCGCCGGGAGCCGTGTCCAAAAAAATCCCCCGCAGGCCAGCCGGCATGCGGGGGGAGTGGGGACGCCGTCAGCCGGCCAGCCGGTCCCAGCAGCCGTCTAAGGCGGGGGACAGCTTGTGCTTCATGATGCGCTGGCTGGGGGTGCGCTCGAACTCCTCGACCACCGCGATGTAGCGCGGATTCTGGTAGGGGGCGAGCTGCTTTCCGAGCCAGCCGGACAGCGACGGGATGTCCAGCGTCGCCCCGGCCTTCGGCTTCACGAACAGCTTGATGTCTTGTTCGCCGACGTCGGCGGCAACGCCGATGATGGCGCAGTCCTCGACGGAGGGGTGGGTGGCCGCCACATGCTCGACCTCCCAGGCCGAGACGTTCTCGCCCTTGCAGCGCACGCTGTCGGTCATCCGGCCGTGGAACAGCAGCGTCCCGCCTTCGTCGAGCGAGCCGAGGTCGCCGGTGTGCAGGGCGCCGTTCTTGAGCGCGCGGGCCGTCGCCTCCGGGTTGCGGAAATAGCCGGGGAAGATGGCGCCGGGGCGGTCGGTGCGGACGACGATCTCGCCGCGTTCGCCCTTCGGCACCGGCTGGCCGGCGCCGTCCAGCAGCTCCACGGTGAACCACGGCATCGGGCGGCCGACCGCGCCGACCACGCCCTCGTCGTTGCAGGTGGTGATGCTCGACGCCTCGGTCATGCCGTAGCATTCGCGGATCTGCACGCCGAACCGTTCCTCGAAGGGCGTCCAGGTCTCCTTGGGGCAGCCGCCGCCCCAGGCGATGCGCACGGGGTGGTCATGGTCGCGCGGCGAGACCGGCTGCTTGAGCAGGATCTGCAGGATGCCGCCCAGATAGTGGATGTGGGTCGCCCCGTACTCCCGCACCTGATCCCAGAAGCGGCTGGCGCTGAAGCGGTCGACCATGGCCAGCGACACGCTGCGGATCAGCGGCATGACGATCATCTGGGCGCCGCCGATGTGGTACAGCGGCTCCCACACGAACAGCACGTCGCCGTCGCGGGCGGCCGAGACGCGGGCCACCGCCTCGCCGGCCAGCCGCATCATGCGGTGCGACACCAGCACGCCCTTGGGCCGCCCGGTGGTGCCGGAGGTGTACATGATGGCGAAGGTGTCGTCGGGGGCGGGCGGCGGCGGCTCGAAGGCGGCGTCGGACTCCAGCAGGGTCTCCAGCCGCAGCGCCGCCGCCGGATCGCCCTGGACGATCAGCGGCGTGCCGGCGGGCACAGCACCCGTCTCGGCGATCACCGGCAGGAACTCGACCTCGGCGATGATGGCGCCGGGATCTGAATGCTCCAGGATGTAGCGCAGGCCCTCGCCGCGCTGCTGGGCGTTGATCGGCACCCAGACCAGCCCGGCCTTGGCGAGGCCGAACAGGGTGGAGAGCACCAGCGGGCTGTTGCGCAGCATCAGCGCCACGCGATCGCCGGGCTTCAGCCCCAGCCGCCGCAACTCCGCCGCCACGCCGTCGGACTGGCGGTCGAGCGTGGCGAAGCTCAGCGCCTCGCCGTTGAAGCGGGCGAACAGGCGGGCGCGTCCGGTCCGGGCCGCCTGCGTGAACAGGCGGACGAACCCTTCTTCGAAATCGGACATGATGCGTAATCTCGAATGCGTTTGGTCGGTTGGTGACGGCCGAGTGTGGTTGCGGATCACCGCGCCGGACGGCGCAGCCATTCCGCCATCAGCAGCAGGGCCATCACGATCGCGAAGACCACGACGGACACGGCGGCCAGCGTCGGGTTCAACTGGAGGATCATGTCGTCCCACATCTGCTTCGGAAGCGTGGTCTTGACGCCGCCGCTGACGAAGATCGCCACGGTCAGCTCGTCGAAGGAGGTGATGAAGGCGAACAGGAAGGCCGCCACCAGACCGCCGCGGATCAGCGGAACGGTGACCAGCATCAGCGTCCGGAAGCGGTTCGCCCCCAGCGTCGCCGCCGCCTGGTCCAGCCGCCAGTCGTGCCCCTTGACCACCGCGGAGATGGCGACGAAGGCGAAGGGCAGGGCCAGCACCGTGTGGCCGATGATCAGGCCGAGGTCGGTGGCGACCAGCCCGATCTGGGCGAACAGGTAGAACAGCCCGACCGCGATGACGATGCGCGGCACGATCATCGGCGCCAGGAAGAAGGCGAAGATCGCCCCCCGCCAGCGCGAGGAGGAGCGGGCGAGCGCCAGCGCGGCCAGACCGGCGACCAGCGTCGCCAGGATCGCCGTGGCGAAGGCCACCGCGAAGGAGCGGATCGTCGCCGACACCCAAAGGTCGGAGTTGAAGTAGACGCGGAACCACTCCAGCCCGTACCCCGGCGGCGGGAAATCGAGGAAGGGGGAGGTGGTGAAGGCGATGGGGACGACGACCAGCGCCGGGGCGACCAGGAAGACGATCACCGCCGCGGAATAGAGCGGCAGCAGCCGGTCCATCATCTTCGGCCCCAGCGCCCGCCCGACCGAGGCGCCCAGCGCCGTCGACGCCTTGGCGAGCGCCGACAGGATTTTCATCCCGGCGCTGCGCAGATGCCCTTGGCCGGCGCCGGTCCGCCCGGAGGTCTCTCCCGACAGGGAGGACAGGCCGAACAGCCGGTCGTAGACCCAGCAGGTGACCAGCGCCGCGACCAGCATGAAGGTGGCCAGCGCGCCGGCGAAGGCCCAGTTCAGCATCTCCTGGATCTGGGTGATGATGAGCTGCGCCAGCATGGTCTGCTGCGGCCCGCCGAGCAGCGCCGGAACGATGAAGAAGCCCAGCGAGGAAATGAAGGTGAGCAGTCCGGCCGCCGCCACGCCGGGCAGAGAGAGCTGGAAATAGACCAGCCAGAAGGCGTTGGCCGGCGGCGCCCCCAGCGTCTCGGCCGCCTGGACCAGCCGGCGGTCGATGGTGGTCAGCACCGGCAGCATGGTCAGCACGGCCAGCGGCAGCATGGCGTGGACCATGCCGGCCATCACGCCGAACTCGTTGTGCAGCAGCGGCAGGGGGGACATCCCCGTGCCGGAGAGGATCTGGTTGATGACGCCGGTGCGCCCCAGGATGACCATCCAGGCGAAGGTCTTCACCAGATAGCTGGTCCAGAAGGGCACCATCACCGCCAGGATTGCCAGCCCGCGCTGGCGCTCCGGCAGCTGCGCCAGCCAATAGGCCAGCGGATAGCCGAACAGGAGCGACAGCAGGGCGGTCAGCCCGGCGATGCGGAAGGTGCTCATCAGGACGCGGAAATAGACGTCCGTGGCGACGATGCGGGCGTAATGGTCGCCGGTCCAGGCCGAGGTCTCGAGATCCTGGACGCTGAGGCCGAGCAGCCGCAGCACCGGGAACAGGAAGAAGATGGCCAGGAAGGCGAGGCCGGGGGCGGCCAGCCACAGCGGGCCGAAGCGCAGCCGCCGCCGCGCCGCGGCGAAGGCACCGTCATGGTTCAGGGTGGCGGCGCTCATGACACCAGCACCCCGGCGTCGGCGCGCCAGCGCACCGCGACCACCTCGCCCAGCCGCGGCGGTGCGGTGCCGCGGCGAAGGCGGACGGTGATCGTCTCCTCGCCGCCGAGTGACACCAGCACGCGGGTCTCGGACCCGGCATAGACGGTGTCCACCACCTCGCCGCGCACCTCGTTGTCGCCGTCGCCGTCGATGTCGAGCTGTTCGGGACGGACGACCAGCGTGCCGTCCTGGCTGTCCGGCGTGTCGGCGGACAGGCGGAAGCTGCCGTTGCCGGTGACCAGCATGGGCGCCCCGCTGCCGTCGCGCCGGACCTGCCCGCGGAAGATGTTCGACACGCCGATGAAGTCGGCGGCAAACGCGGTCTTCGGGCGGGCGTAGATGTCGTGTGGTGTGCCGAGCTGCTCGATCCGGGCGTGGTTCATCAGGCAGATGCGGTCCGACATGGCCAGGGCTTCCTCCTGGTCATGGGTGACATAGATGATCGTTGCGCCCGTCTCGCGGTGCAGGCGCTTGATCTCGTACTGCATGTGCTCGCGCAGCTTCTTGTCCAAGGCGCCCAGCGGCTCGTCCATCAAAATGACCGAGGGCTGGTAGACGAAGCAGCGCGCCAGGGCGACGCGCTGCTGCTGTCCGCCGGACAGCTCCTTGGGGAAGCGCCCGGCGAGATGGCCGAGATGGACCATCTCCAGCGCCTCCTTCACGCGCCGCGTCAGGTCCGCCGGGGCGACGCCGCGCATGCGCAGGGGAAAGCCGATGTTCTCCGCCACCGTCAGGTGGGGGAACAGGGCGTAATGCTGGAAGACGAGGCCGATGTCCCGCTTGTGCACGGGCGTCCGGGTCTCGTCCTGCCCGTCGATCAGGATGCGCCCGCCGCTGGGCTCCACCAGCCCGCAGATCATCTGCAGCAGCGTGGTCTTGCCGGACCCTGACGGGCCGAGCAGCGTCAGGAACTCGCCCGCCGGGACTTCCAGGCGGGTGGGCTCCAGCGCCGTGATGGCGCCGTACCGTTTGGTCAGGCCGTCGACCAGCAGCTTCGGCGTGGCGGCGGCTCCGGCCTGGACCGGCGCTGTCCGCGCCTGTGCGAGCGGTGAGAGCATGGCGGCGGGTCTCCTTTCCGACAGGCGGGCTTAGCCGAGAATCCAGGCGTTGAAACGCTCGTTCATCTTCGACCGGTTGGCGCCCCACCAATCCTCCTTGGCGATGGTCATCACCTTCAGATTGTCTTCGAAGGTCGGCAGCGCCGGGGCGCGCTCCTTCGGGATGCTCTTGTAGGCGTCGAGGTTGGTCGGGCCGTAGGCCAGGACCTCGGTGAAGACGGCCTGACGGGCCGGGTCGGCGCAGAACTTGATGAACTGGCGGGAGGCGTCGGCGCGCGGGTTGCCGCGCGGGATGCCCCAGCCCTCGATCGAGTAGAGCCCCTGGTTCCAGTTGATCTTGACGGGGGCGCCGCCGTCGATCACCGCCTGGGCGCGGGCGTTCCACAGGGCGATCATGTCGACCTCGCCGCTCTGGATGAGCTGGCTGGACTGGGCGCCGCCGGTCCACCACACGGCGACGTGCGGCTTGATGCGGTCGAGCGCCTTGAAGGCGCGGTCGACGTCGAGCGGGTAGAGCTGGTCGAGCGGCACGCCGTCGGCGAGCAGCGCCTGCTCCAGCGTGTCGATGGGGTTCTTGCGCAGCGAACGGCGGCCCGGGAACTTCTCGACGTTCCAGAAATCGGCCCAGCTCTGCGGGGCGTTGGAGGCGAATTTGTCGGCGCGGTAGCCGAGAATGGTCGAATAGACGTCGGTGCCCATCCAATGGCTGGTCAGCGAGTCCGGCATCAGGCCGGGCGCGTCCGCGGTGGTGAAGTTCAGCGGCTCCAGCAGGTTCTGCTTCATCAGGATGTCGCGGGCCGACAGGGTCAGCGTGCAGACGTCCCAGGTGTAGGACTTGGTCTCCACGATGGCCTTGAACTGGGCGGTCGGCTCCGCCTCGCGGGCGACGTTGACCACCTTGATGCCGGTCGCCTTCTCGAACGGGTCGTAGAAGGCCTTGCGGAAGGCCGGGCTGTAGGGGCCGCCCGGATCGGCGACGGTGATCTGCGTGGCGGCGAAGGCCGGACGGAGCAGCCCGGCGGGCAGGGTGGCGCCCAGCGCGACGCCGGCGGCTCCCTTCATCAGGCTGCGGCGGCCCATGGAGAAGGTGGACTTGCTCATGTGAAACTCCCTGTTCTGCGGTCGGGGCGTCTCTGTTGCCCCGGTGAAGGAGCGCCGCCGTGGCGGCGCGGGTGGGCGGATCGTTGCGCCCAGGAAGAGTCGTGTTTGCGGCCTGAGACCGAGTTACGCGCGCTTTGCGGCGCGCTTGGCGAGGAACTCCTCCATCATCCGGGCCGGTTCGCCGGACGCGTAGGCCTCGCGCTGGATGCGCACGCCGGCGGCCAGGGCGTCGCGGAAGCCGGCCTCGGTCATCTCGCGGAAGCGCTGCTTGTCCAGCCGCATGGCGACCGGCGGCTTGGCGGCCAGCTCCTCGGCCAGGGCCAGCGATTCGGCCATCACGCGGTCCTGCGGGACGATGCGGTTGATCAGGCCGATGCGGTGGCTCTCCTCGGCGTCCATCAGCCGGCCCGACAGCGTCAGGTCCATGGTGCGGGCCAGACCGATCATCTCCTTCATGATCCACGGGCCGGTGGTGCTGGCGATGCCCGAGTTGATCTCCGGCTGGCCCATGCGCACCCCGGCATGGCCGATGCGGAAGTCGCCGAGCAGGGCGACCTGGAAGGCGGAGCCGGCGGCGACGCCGTTCAGCGCGATGATCAGCGGCTTCGAGAGGGTGCGCATGCGGTGGTAGAGGCGCTCCCACTCCGCCACCCACTCCTCGGCGCGGTCGGCGTCGAAGGTCTTGGTCTCGTTCAGGTCCTGCCCGGCGCCGAAGGCACGGTCCCCGGCCCCGGTCAGGATGATCGCGCGCACGCCGTCCTGGTTCTCGAACTGGTCGAAGGCGACGACCAGCTCGTCGCGCATCGCGGCGTTCCAGGCGTTCAGGATCTCCGGGCGGTTCAGCGTGATGATGCCGACCGGGCCGCGGACCTCGGTGAGGATGAATTTGAACACGGGACCACTCCTGTAAGCGGGGCGTTTCGCGCGCCTTGCGGATGTTCCGGCGCCCCTCGGGGCGGCGCGTCGTATTGCAATACGATACTTGGTATTGAATAGCTTGGCTTGCTTTGCTAGACCTGTCAACGGTATCTCTCGCACACGAACCACAGGACCGATCGCCATGGCTCCGCGCCGTCCGTCTTCCCGACAGTCAGACACGGAATCCGCAACTGCCGTTGCGGACGCCTCGGTGAAGGAGGGGGGCGCCGCGCGTGCCGGCGATCCCTTGATGGTGATGTCCGTGGAGAAGGCGTTCCGTGTGCTGAACGCGTTCGACGCGGCGCGTCCGACGATGAGCCTGACCCAGATCGCCTCCGTCGTCGGCCTGGACAAGAGCGCGGCGCAGCGCTTCACCCACACGCTGGAAAAGCTGGGCTACCTGCACAAGGACCCGGAGACGAAGCGGTTCGAGCTGACGGTCAAGACGCTCGACCTCGGCCATCACTACCTGCGCGGCAACGGGCTGCTCGAACGCTCGATGCCCTACCTGATGCATCTCAGCAAGACGACCGAGGAGACGATCAATCTGACCATGCTGGACGACACGGAGATCGTCTTCGTGTCGCGCTTCATGAGCCGCCATGTGCTGAACACCGACGTCGTCCTCGGGATGCGGATGCCCGCCTACTGCACGGCGCCGGGGGTGGCGATGCTGTCACGGATGCCGATGGAGGAAGCCATCGATCTGATCGACCGCATGGACCTGCACCCCTACACGCCGAACACCACTTGGAAGCGCGAGGATCTGCTGGCGAAGATCGAGCGGTCCGCCGATCTCGGCTACGCCACCGCCTTCGAGGAGTACTACCACGGCGACCTGTCGATCGCGGCGGCCGTGGTCGGTCCGGCGGGCGCGCCCATCGGTGCCATCAACATTGCCGTCTCGCGCTCGCGCTTCACCCCGCAGGAGGCGGAGGAGCGCTTCGCCCCGCTGGTCGTCGCCGCGTCGTCGTCGATCTCCACCATCGGCCGTCCAGCCCTGCCGCGAAAAAATGGACGGCGGTGAAAAAAGCTCTTGCCGGTCTCATCCAACCCGCCTATAACCCGGCTCCCACGACGCCGGGGCCGCTGAGAAGCGCGACGGCGGCAAGGGATCGGCAGAGATGCCGA
>NZ_JAUQTX010000074.1:0-26201 GCF_059803775.1 Azospirillum sp. UFLA03-27
GTTATAGTCTCGTGGGCTCGGAGATGTGTATAAGAGACAGTCGAGGTTGCGCCCGTTGACGCTCTTCACCTCGAAGGTCCAACTGTAGCCGTCGGCATGCCCGTCCACGCGTGCGAAACCGGTCATGCTGGATACGGCGGAGCGTTGGGCGGGCAAAGCGGCCTCGACGAGTATTTGTGGGATCGGGAGGCTCACGTTATAGCGTCGGGCGGCCAAGGCAACAAGCGTCAGGGACAAGGGGGAAAGGGGCATGCGCGATCCGCGCTCGATCGTCATCACCGGGGCGTCCAGCGGCATCGGGGAGGAACTGGCCCGCGCCTACGCCGCCCCCGGAGTCATGCTTGCCCTGAGCGGGCGCGACTCCGCAAGGCTGGAGGCGGTGGCGGAGCGCTGCCGCGCCGCCGGGGCGGCGGTGGAAACGGCGCTCGTCGACGCGGCGGACCGCGAGGCGATGGCGGCGTGGCTGACCGCACTCGACGCCCGCGCGCCTGTCGATCTGGTCATCGCCAACGCTGGCATTTCCGCCGGCACCGGGGGCGGGGTCGAAAGCGCCGAGCAGGCGCGGCGCATCTTCCAGGTGAATGTGGACGGTGTGCTGAACAGCGTCCACCCGCTGCTGCCCGGCATGCAGGCGCGGCGGCGCGGGCAGATCGCCCTGATGGCCTCGCTGGCCGGCTTCCGCGGCATGCCCGGCGCGCCCGCCTATTGCGCCAGCAAGGCGGCGGTGCGGGTCTACGGCGAGTCGCTGCGCGGCGATCTGGCGGGGCAGGGAATCGGCGTTACGGTGATCTGTCCGGGTTTCGTGAAAAGCCGGATGACCGCGGTGAACCGCTTCCCCATGCCCTTTCTGATGGAGACGGACCGCGCCGCCCGGGTCATCAAGAGCGGGCTTGCCCGCAACAGGGCGCGCATCGCCTTTCCCTGGCCGATGGCCGCCACCGTGTGGCTGCTGGCGGCTCTGCCGGTGGGATTGACGGATGTCCTGTTGCGGCAGGCGCCGCGCAAGGAATAATCGGGGGGATTAGGGCTTGGCTTTCCAATAGCCCCAGACGGAGGCCGGCGGGACGTTCAGCGGGGTGAAGCCCAGCCGCTTGCCCTTGACGCCCAGCGCGCGCTGGTTCAGCGGCGACACGAGGCCGTAGGTGTAGAGAACGAAGCGCCCGCCCTCGGGCAGGATGCGGAAGCAGGCCTCGACGACCTCCTTCTGGGCGCGCATCGGCAGGTTCAGCATGGGGATGCCGATGACCACCGTGCCGACCTTGCCGACCAGCTCAGGGCCGAGGATGTCGGCGGCCTTGCGGCAGTCGTCATGGACGACGTTGACGTCTGGATAATGGCCGCGCAGGAAGCGCGACAGATGGTCGTCGATCTCGAAGGTGAAGATGCGGTTGCCCGGAATGCCGCGCTGGAGCAGGGCCTTGGTGATGGCGCCGGTGCCCCCGCCGAACTCCACGACGACCTGATCCGGCCCGCACAGGACCTGCTCCCCGATCAGCCGGCAGAGCGCGCCCGAGGATGGTGTAACGGAACCCATGGAAAGGGGATTTGCCAACCAACGCTGGAAGAAAAGCCACGCGGCCGGCGGCGTCTTGCCGCTTTTCTGCTTCTCCGCGACGGTGATTTCCGTTGGTGTCATGATCGGCCTTTCGCCGTTGGCTGTTGAGCGTTTTACCCCGGGGCTAAACAAGCTGGAGCCTCGGGGGGTCCCGAACCTAACAATCCCTGAGCGCACTTATGTCGCATCCGGGGTTCCCCCGCAACCGGCCGCAGCGGCGGGAGCTATGCCATGAACGCGGGATATGACGTGACGGCCAGCAGGGTCTGACCGGCGTAGGACAGGCTGCTGGCGACCAGCGCGAAGAAGACCAGGGCGGCCACGGTGAGGGCGAGGCTGACCGCGACCGCGGCCCCGTCGCGCTCGATCAGGCCCAGGGACAGCAGGACGAGGGCGAAGCCGGGCAGCCAGCCGGTCAGCGGCAGCGGGACCACGCAGGTCAGCGACAGAAGCAGGACCAGCACGCCAAACCAGCGCTCCCCGTCGATGCTGGCGAAGCGACTGTGGCGCGGCTTCAGCATCTTCTCGATGGCGGTCAGCCGCGGCATCGCCTTGTCGATCATCCGCGCCGCGAGGGAGCGGCTGACCGAGCGGCGCAGAATCCAGCCGGGCAGGGCGGCGCCGCGCTTGCCGAAGGCCATCTGGGCGGAGAAGAGCAGGATCGGCAGGTCGAACAGACAGGACACGCCCAGCGGAACCGGCGCGATGGTGGGCAGCGACAGGGCCAGCAGAATGGTGCCCAGCGAGCGGTCGCCCAACGCCTGGATCAGGTCGCCCAGCGACACCCGCCCGTCCGGCAGGTTGGCGCGGAAGGCCGCCAGAACGTCGGAGGTCCGCTCCTCCCCATGGTCCTGCCGCCCACGGCGGGCGACGGTCGCGGGGAGCGAGGCGCCTCCGGTGAAGGCCACGTTGCGCGGCACGCTCATACGCCGGCCTCCGCCGCCGCCGACTCATAGGCTTCGAGATGCTCAAGCCATGCCTCCTCGGCGGCGGACAGCTTCTTGTCCACCACGCCGAGGTCGATCTGGAGCTTCTGCAGCTTGTCGCTGGGACCGCTGTAGAGGGCGGGATCGGCCAGCTTCGCCTCGATCTTGCGTTTCTCCTCGGTCAGCTTGTTGACCTGCGACTCCGCGTCGGTGGCTTTCTTCTTCAGCGGAGCCAGGGTGGCGCGGGCCTCCGCCGCGGCGCGGCGCTGGTCCTTGCGGCTGGCCCCGGCGTCCACCGTCTCGCCGCCCTTGGCGGCGGCGCGCTCGGCCCGCGCGCGGTCGAGCAGGAAGCGGCGGTAATCGTCGAGGTCGCCGTCGTAGGGCTGCACCGTGCCGTCGGCCACCAGCAGCAGCCGGTCGGCGGTCAGCTCGATCAGGTGCGGGTCGTGGCTGATGAGGATGACGGCGCCCTCGAACCCGTTGATCGCCTCGATCAGCGCCTCGCGGCTGTCCACGTCGAGGTGGTTGGTCGGCTCGTCGAGCATCAGGATGTGCGGCGTCTCGCGGCTCATCAACGCCAGCAGCAGCCGGGCCTTCTCGCCGCCGGACAGGTCGGTGATGCGGGTTTCCGCCTTGCTCTGCTGGAAGCCGAAGCGGCCGAGATGGGCGCGGACCTTCTCCTCCGGCGCCAGCGGCATGATGCGCTGGGTCTGCTGGATGGGGGTCAGCGACAGGTCCAGCTCGTCCTGCTGGTGCTGGGCGAAATAGCCGACGCGCAGCTTGGTCGGGCGCTTCACCTCGCCGGCCATCGCCTCCAGCCGACCAGCCAGCAGCTTCACCAGCGTGGACTTGCCGTTGCCGTTGGCGCCGAGCAGGGCGATGCGGTCGTCCATGTCGATGCGCAGGTTGACGCGGCGCAGGATGGCGCGGTCGCCGTAGCCGATGGTCACCCCATCCAGCGCGATCAGCGGCGGGGCCATCTCGTCCGGCTGCGGGAAGTTGAAGACGACCTCGGCGTCGTCCTCCATCAGCGTGATGGTCTCCAGCTTCTCCAGGGCCTTTAGGCGGCTCTGCGCCTGCCGGGCCTTGGTCGCCTTGTAGCGGAAGCGTTCGACGAAGGCCATCATGTGCTTGCGCTTGGCCTCCTGCTTGGTCGCCATGGCCTGCAGCCGCTCCATGTTGGCGCGGCGCTGCTTGAGGAACTGGTCGTAGTTGCCGGCGTAGGTCACCAGCTTGCCCTGGTCCACATGGATGGTCGTCGTGGGGACCGAGTTCAAGAGGTCGCGGTCGTGGCTGACCAGCAGGATCGTGTGTGGGTAGTTCTTGAGGTACCCCTCAAGCCAGATGGTCGCCTCCAGATCGAGGTGGTTGGTCGGCTCGTCGAGCAGCAGCAGGTCGGGGCGGGCGAACAGCACGCCGGCCAGCGCCACGCGCATCCGCCAGCCGCCCGAGAAGTCGGAGCAGGCGCGGGTCTGCGCGTCGGCGTCGAAGCCCAGGCCGGAGAGCACCTGGGCGGCGCGCGATGGCGCGGAATGCGCCTCGATGTCGGCCAGCCGGGCATGGATCTCGCCGATGCGCATGGGGTCGGTGGCCGTCTCTGCCTCGGCCAGCAGGGCGGTGCGCTCCGTGTCGGCGGCCAGGACGGCGTCGATCAGCGTGGTGGCGCCGCTCGGGGCCTCCTGCGCCACCATGCCGATCTTGGTGCCGGTGGGCACGCCGATGGCTCCGGCGTCCGTCTGGAGCTGGCCGGCGATGAGCTTGAGGAGGGTGGATTTTCCGGTGCCGTTGCGGCCGACCAGCGCCACGCGGTGGCCCTTCGACACGACCGCGGTGGCGCGGTCGAACAGCACACGTCCGCCGTAGCGGAACGTCAGGTCGTTGATGTGCAGCATATCGGCGCCGGTTTACCATGGGGAAACCGCAATTTGAAGCGGGACCCGCGGGCCAACCCTTCATGGCAGCCGCGCGAAGCGACGTGGTGCGGCCTCACGAACCGGTTGCCGTGGCCGAAAAGCGCCTATATAACCCCGCGCAATCGGCGCCCCGGCCAAACCAGCGGCGCCCATAACGCATTTCCAGCAGGAGCCCACCGCCATGGCCGTCGAACGCACCCTCTCGATCATCAAGCCCGATGCCACCCGCCGCAACCTGACCGGCAAGATCAACGCCAAGTTCGAGGACGGCGGCCTGCGCATCGTCGCGCAGAAGCGCGTCCAGCTGTCCAAGGCCCAGGCCGAGCAGTTCTACGGCGTGCATCGCGAGCGTCCGTTCTTCAACGACCTCGTCTCCTTCATGATCTCCGGCCCGGTCGTGCTCCAGGTTCTGGAAGGCGAGAACGCCATCGCCCGCAACCGCGAGATCATGGGCGCCACCAACCCGGCCAACGCCGCCGAGGGCACCATCCGCAAGGAGTTCGCCGAGTCGATCGAGGCCAACTCGGTGCACGGCTCGGATGCTCCGGAGACCGCCGCGCAGGAGATCGCCTTCTTCTTCGCCGGCATCGAGCTGGTTGGCTGATCGCGGCTCGTCCGCTTCGCAGCCTTGTGCGAAGGGCCGTCCCGACCGGGGCGGCCCTTTTCGATTCAGGGTCGATTCAAGCGCGAATCAGGACCCTCCGCCCGCAACTTGTCGCCCGCGCCGGGTCACGGCATCGTGGACAGGCGTGGCGAAGTCGAGTATTCGGGGATTCTACCGCTAGGAGTACCCCCGCCATGGAAAATCCGCACGTCAAGCCGATCGTCGCGGCCCTGCTGGAACCGCTGCCGCCCCTCGTGAAGGGCAGGAACGACCTGAGCGATCCGGGCGTGGTGGAACTGCTGGTGCGGGGCTACGTTGACCAGTGCCTGGCGGCCTTCCAGGAGGTGCTGCGCGGCAACATCGAGCAGGACGCGGCCATCGACGCCATCAACGCGCAGGCCACGGCCCTGAACGCCGTGTTCCTGGGGACCAGCGGCTTCGACACGGTGATCGTCCACCCCTGGAATTCCGCCGATCAGCTCGGCCAGTTCCTTCAGGACACGGTGGGGCTGGATTTCCCGGCGGAGGATTGCGTGCGCGCCGCGCTGATCCACCTCGCGACCCACGTCATGCACGCCATCCAGGGCGGCACCGAGACGTGGGAGGAGCAGGTGGACGCGCTGGTCGGCGAAATGCGCGACCTGCTGCTCGGCCGTCTGCCGGACGGGGCGTAAGCGCCCCGCCACAGCATTCCGGTTGGCCGCCTGAACGGGCTGTCAGACCAGGAAGATCGCCATGAAGACCAGCACGGCGATTACGCCCGCGGTCGCCAGCGTCAAGAAGCGGGTGAAGGCGTGCCAGCCCGCCTCGTGGCGGCGGACAACATCCTCGCTGACCGGATTGTGGCCGTGTTCCGTAACCGCCATCGCCCTCTGCCTCCCCTGTTATGGTTCCGGCGGAGAATGTGGGGAGTGCGGACGGTTGCGGCAAGGGTCCCGCTTGCCCGAAGGGCGCCTTTGGGGTGACTCAGGCCGGCGGGTTGATGAGCGTCGGCAGGTCCGCCGCCGGGCCTGACAGGGTCACCCGGCCATCCTCGACACGGGCGCGGCCCTCGGCGATCAGGCGCAGCGCCTGGGGATAGAGCCGGTGTTCGGCCTCCAGCACGCGGGCGGACAGCCGGTCGGCGTCGTCGCCGGGCAGGACCGGGACCGCGGCCTGGGCGATGATCGGCCCCTCGTCCATCTCCGTGCGCACGTAATGGACGGTGCAGCCGTGGAAGCGCACCCCGGCGTCCAGCGCCCGCTGGTGGGTGTCCAATCCCTTGAAGGAAGGCAGCAGCGACGGGTGGATGTTGATCATCCGGTCGTGCCAGCGCTCGACGAACCAGGGCGACAGCAGCCGCATGAAGCCGGCCAGACAGACCAGCTCGACCCCCGCCTCGCGCAGGCGCGCGTCCATGGCCTCTTCGAAGGCGCGCTTGTCGCCGGGGAAGTCGCGGTGGCTGACCACGGCGACCGGGACTCCGGCGGCGGTGGCGCGCTCCAACCCGTAGGCGTCGGCCTTGTTGGAGAGCACCAGAGCGATGCCCGCCGGAAAGCCCGGGGCGGCGCAGGCGTCGACCAACGCCTGCAGATTGCTGCCGCGCCCGGAGATCAGGACGCCAACTTTCAAAGAGTTGGGCGTCAGGCCGACCATGCCGTGTCCATGCCGGTGACGGTGACGCGGGCATCGCCGTCCTTGACCGCATGCACGGTGCCGACGGTGAAGACCGTCTCGCCGCCCTTGGCCAGGATCTCGGTCGCCTGCTGCGCCTTGTCCGCCGGGACCACGACGACCATGCCGAGACCGGTGTTGAAGGTGCGCGCCATGTCCAGCGGGGTCAGCCCGCCCGTCTTCATCAGCCAGTTGAAGACCGGCGGCAGCGGCCATGTGGCCGCGTCGAGCGTGACGCCCAGCCCGTCCGGCAGGACGCGCGGGATGTTCTCGATCAGGCCGCCGCCGGTGATGTGGGCCATCGCCCGCACCGTGCCGGCACGCACCGCGGCCAGCGTGCTCTTCACATAGATGCGGGTCGGGGTCAGCAGGGCCTCGCCCAGCGTCTTCCCGGCGTCCCAGGGGCAAGGCGAGTCGTAGCCGAGGCCGGACGTCTCCACCAGCTTGCGGACCAGCGAATAGCCGTTGGAATGCACGCCGGAGGAGGCGAGGCCGAGCACGACGTCGCCGTCCCGCACGGTGGCGCCGGTCAGCGCGTCCTTGCGCTCCACCGCACCGACCGAGAAGCCGGCGAGGTCGTAGTCGCCCTCGGCGTACATGCCCGGCATCTCCGCCGTCTCGCCGCCGACCAGCGCGCAGCCGGCCTGACGGCAGCCTTCCGCGATGCCGGCGACGATGGCGCGGCCCGCGGCGACGTCCAGCTTGCCCGTGGCGTAGTAATCGAGGAACAGCAGCGGCTCCGCGCCCTGAACGACGAGGTCGTTCACGCACATCGCCACGAGGTCTATGCCCACCGTGTCGTGCCGGTTCGCCAGGATGGCGACCTTCAGCTTGGTGCCCACGCCGTCCGTGGTGGCGACCAGCAGCGGGTCGTGATACCCGGCCGCGCGCAGGTCGAACAGGGCGCCGAACCCGCCCAGCCCGGCGTCGGAGCCCGGGCGCGCGGTGGAACGGGCGAGCGGCTTGATCGCGTCAACGAGCGCGTTGCCCGCATCAATGTCCACGCCGGCCTGCTTGTAGGCGTCGGACGTGTTATTAGACTGGGTGCTGATGGTATCCTCGCTTGGGCTGAGCTATATACCTGGGCCACCTGAACCGGGTCATTTTGGGCCGGGTCATAAGGGAACGGGCCGAACATACTCGAATCGGAAGGCTTTGCAATGCTCCACCGCCGCCATGCGCCGCTGTTTGCGGGCTTCGCCGCCATCACCGTGGCCCTGGCCGTTCCGGCCGGCCCCGTGGACGCGCAGGTGACCGGCGCCGCTCCACCCGCGGTGGCGGCCCCGGCAGCGCCTGGGACGGCTTCCGCGGCGGTTCCGGCGGCGGATCCCTTCACCGTCTCCGGAGTGAAGGTGGACGTCAGCGCCGCCAACGCCAACGCCGCCCGTGATCAGGCGATCCGCGACGCGCAGGTGAAAGCCTGGGCGGAGCTGTACAAGCGCCTCGCCCCCACCGCCACCAGCGTGCCGCGGGTGTCGGACATCGAACTCGCCCGGCTGGTCCAGGGCTTCGAGATCGACGACGAGAAGGTTTCGGCCACCCGCTATGTGGGCAGCATCACCGTGCGCTTCCGTCCCAACCCGGTGCGCGAGACGCTGGCCGGCGGCGGCCAGCAGTATGTCGAGCCGCCGGCCCGGCCCTACGTGATCCTGCCGGTCACCGTCGTGGATGGGCGCCCCGTCCTGTGGGAGGACCGCACCGACTGGCGCGAGGCCTGGGAGGGCCGTCCGGCCGGCGCCTCGCTGGTGCCCCTCGTCGTTCCGGACGGCGAGTTGGCCGACATTTCCGCCATCGGCGTGAACGAAGCGCTGTCCGGCGATCCCGAGGCACTGGCCCGCATCGCCCAGCGCTACAACGCCGGGGGCATTATCGTCGCCAAGACCGACCTGCCGGCGGGCGGTCTGGATCTCGGCCGTCCGCTGACGGTCGAGGTGACCCACTACACCCCCGACGGCGCTAGGGACCAGCAGACGGTCAACGTGAAGGCCGACATGGCCGACCGGGCCGGCGACTTCCTGACCCGCGCGACGACCTTCGTGTCGGCCGCCATCGACGAATCCTACCGCCGCGACAACACCGTGGCGAGCGGGCCGGAGCAATCGACGCTGGTGCGCGTGCCGCTGGCCAGCCTCAACGACTGGGTGGAGACGCGCAAGCGGCTGGGCATGGTCAACGCCGTGACCCGCACCGACGTTCTGTCGATCAGCCGCTACGAGGCGCTGGTCGCGCTGACCCACCGCGGCGATGTCGAGCGGCTGCGCCAGGCGCTGGCCCGCCGCGACCTCGGCCTCGCCCGCACCGGGGCGGTCGCAGCACCGATGCCGGCTCCTGTTCCGGGCCAGCCGCTTCCGCCGGTCGCGCCCACGCCGGAATGGCAGCTCCAGGTGCTGGCGAAGGGCGCCGGGGCGTCGTCCCTGGCGCAGCCCGCCGCCGTTTCGCCGGCGTCCGTCCCGGCCGCCACCCCATCCACTTTTTCTCCGGCCACCACCGCGCCGTCGGCCTATCCCGGCGTGACGCCGGCGCCGGTCGGCGCGCCGCAGGCCGCTCCGGGGGCGCCGCCGCGCATTCTGGGCACGCTGCCGGCAGGCACGGCGCGCCCGTGACGGCAAAGGGCGTGACGGCAGAGGGTCTGGCAGCGTTACAGACGGGCCGGTACCGGCCCTTGACGGGGCGCCGGCGCAAGGGACAACGGCAGAAGGCACCGCGGTGAGCATCCCGAACATCATCACCTTCGGCCGCATCCTGGTGGTGCCGGTCGCCGTCTACTTCATCCTGGCCGGGGAGCTGGGGGTTGCCTTCTGGCTGTTCGTCGGGGCGGGGGTGTCCGACGCCGTGGACGGCGCCGTTGCCCGCATGTTCCGCGCCCGCACGGTGCTCGGCGCCTATCTCGACCCGATCGCCGACAAGGCGCTGCTGGTTAGCGTCTACGTCTCGCTGGGCCACATCGGCGTGCTGCCGCTGTGGCTGGTCATCCTGGTGGTGTTCCGCGATCTGATGATCGTCGGCGGGGTGATGCTGCTCTACACGCTGAAGGAGTCGCTGGCGATGCAGCCGCTCTACGTCAGCAAGATCAACACGGCGGTGCAGCTTGCCCTGGCGGCGGCGGTGCTGGCCCCGGCGGGGCTGGGCCTGCCCGACTTCCACCTGTTCGGGCAGGAGCTGGTTCCCCTGTTGATCTGGGTCTGCGCGGCGACGACGGTGCTGTCGGGGCTGGCCTACGTCTACCGCGGCGGGCTTCTGTTCAGCCGGCACGGAGGGGTGCCGTGACGGCGGCCAAGCAGATCCGCTTCTGGCTGATCGGCCTTGGCCTGTTCGTTCTGGTGCTGTGGCTTCTGTCCGGCATGCTGCTGCCCTTCGTGGTCGGGCTGGCGGTCGCCTATCTGCTGGACCCGGTGGTCGACCGGGTGGAGCGCTGGCGCCTGCCGCGTTGGCTGGCGACGACTCTGGTGCTGCTGTCCTTCGTCCTGGTTCTGGTGCTGATGGTCCTGCTGCTGCTGCCGCTGGTGCAGTCGCAGGTGTCCCACCTGATCGAGGTGCTTCCCAACTACGCCAACGCCGCGCGGGACCGGCTGCTGCCGATGCTGGACCGGCTGATCCACCGCCTGTCGCCGGAGGATGTAGAGCGGCTGCGCGGCGCCGCCGGCAACTACGCCGGTGACGTGGTCGGCTGGGTCGGGCGGGTGCTGAAGCATATCCTGTCCAGCGGTCTGGCGCTGTTCGACGTGCTGTCGGTGATGTTCATCACGCCCATCGTGGCCTTCTACCTGATGCGCGACTGGGACATCCTGGTCGCCAAGGTGAACGGCTGGCTGCCCCTGCACCATGCCGCGACCATCCGGGAGCAGGCGCGCGAGGTTGACGAGACGCTGGCCGGATTCGTCCGCGGGCAGGCGCTGGTCTGTCTTGTCCTTGGAGTGTTCTACGCGGTGGCGCTGTCGCTGGCCGGCCTGGATTTCGGGCTGGTGATCGGGCTGATGGCGGGGCTGCTCTCCTTCATCCCCTATGTCGGTTCGCTGTTCGGATTCGTGTCGAGCACCGGGCTGGCCCTGCTGCAGTTCGACGATCCGTGGCGAATCGCCATCGTCATCGCGATCTTCCTGTTCGGGCAGGCGGTGGAGGGCAATGTTCTGACGCCAAAGCTGGTGGGCGAGAAGGTCGGGCTGCACGCGGTCTGGGTGATCTTCGCCCTGCTGGCCGGCGGGTCGCTGTTCGGTTTCGTCGGCGTCCTGCTGGCGGTTCCGGTGGCGGCGGTGATCGGGGTGCTGACACGCTTCGCGTTGGGGCGCTATCTTGAGAGCCCCTACTACCGCGGTACTCCCTCTTCATGACACTGGCGGCCCAGATACCGCTCGACCTCGGACACCGCGCCGCCATGGGCTGCGAGGATTTCCTCGTCGCGCCCAGCAACGCCGAGGCGGTGGCGTGGCTCGACCGTTGGCCGTCCTGGCCGGCGCCGGCCCTGACGCTGTACGGGCCGGACGGTTGCGGCAAGACGCATCTGGGCCATGTCTGGCGGGCGCGCAGCCACGCGCCCATCGCCATGGGCGAGGCGCTGGACCAGATCGACCCGCACGCCCTGCTGGCCCGCGCCAACGCCGTGGTGGTGGAGGACGCCGACCGGGTGGCCGGCGCGCCGGCACGGGAGGAGGCGCTGTTCCACCTCTACAACCTTTCCCGCGACTCGGGCGGGCATCTGCTCCTGCTGTCGCGCCGCCCGCCGTCGCGCTGGCGGATGAAGCTGGCCGACCTGCGCTCCCGCATCAAGGCGGCCCCCGCGGTGGGCGTGGAGGCGCCGGACGACGCCCTGCTCGCCGCCGTGCTGGTCAAGCTGTTCGCCGACCGCCAGTTGCGCCCGGGCATGGACCTCATCACCTACCTGCTGGCCCGGATGGAGCGGTCGCTGGAGGCGGCGGGGCGGGTGGTCGCGGCGCTTGACCGCGCCTCGCTGGCCGCGCACCGTCCCCTGACCGTGCCGCTGGCCCGCGAGGTGCTGGCCGGACTGGAGGCCGGAAAGGGAGGAGACGAGGATGGATCTGGGAATCGCCGGACGACGCGCCATCGTGTGCGCAGCCAGCAAGGGACTGGGTAAGGCCTGCGCCGTGGCGCTGGCGCGCGAAGGGGTGGCGGTCACCATCACCGCCCGCGGCCGCGACCTGCTGGAGGCCGCCGCGGAGGAGATCCGCAAGGAAACCGGCGCTGCCGTGACCACCGCCGTCGGCGACATCGCGACGGAGGAGGGGCGCGCCGCCGCTCTGGCCGCCTGCCCGGAGCCGGACATCCTGGTCAACAACGCGGGCGGCCCGCCGCCGGGCGATTTCCGCGACTGGGAGCGCGACGACTGGGTCCGCGCCGTCGAGGCCAACATGCTGGCCCCGATCTTCCTCATCAAGGCGACGGTGGACGGCATGATCGGCCGCCGCTTCGGGCGGATCGTCAACGTCACCTCGGCGGCGGTCAAGGCGCCGATTCCGATCCTCGGCCTGTCCAACGGGGCACGGGCGGGGCTGACCGGCTTCGTCGCCGGGCTGTCGCGGCAGACCGTGCGCCACAACGTCACGATCAACAACCTGCTGCCCGGCCCCTTCGAGACCGACCGCCTGCGCGCCACCATGGAAGGCGGGGCCAAGGCCAACAACCGCAGCCTGGACGAGGAGATGGACGTCCGTCGCGCCGGCAACCCGTCGGGCCGGTTCGGCGATCCGGCGGAGTTCGGTGCGGCCTGCGCCTTCCTCTGCTCCGCCCACGCCGGTTTCATGACCGGGCAGAACGTGCTGCTGGACGGTGGTGCCTACGCCGGGACGCTGTAGGCGGCTGGGTGAGATTTGAGCCGGGTCCTGTCCGACCGCCATTCCAAGAGCCGTCGGACAGAACCTGGCGGAGTGCCCGCTAGAAATCGCAACGTGGATCGAGGACCGATATGGCCTCGAACGCGGCCTGCATGCCGCTTTCCCGGTGTGCTTCGCTGATGGCGAGACCTTCCGCGGCGATCACATCGAGCCTCGTCACGCCGATGAACGCGAACATCGACCGAAGGTAGGTTTCGGCGTGTTCGGACGACGCCAGGGCCGTGCTCTGTCGATACTGGCCGCCCCGCGCCACGGCAAGGATCACCCGCTTGTCCTGCGCCAATCCTTCCGAGCCGTTTTCCGTGTAGCGGAACGTCTTCCCCGCGATCACGATCCGGTCGATCCACGCCTTGAGCTGGCTGGAAATGGTCAGGTTGTAGAGCGCGACGCCGATGACGATGACATCGGCATTGATGAACTCGTCCAGAAGTTCTTCGCCAAACGCGATGTCGTCCATCACGGCCGGAGACGCCGCCAGATGGTCGCCGGTCAGATGCGGAACGGGAGCCGCGGCCAGATCACGATGGATGATGTCGATCGCCGGATTGTGTTCCTTCAATCTTTTGACGATGGCTCCGGACAGCATGCGGCTTACGGATTGCTCACCGAGAATGCTGGAGTCGATGTGAAGCAGTTTCATGGGTGATCTTTCTTGAAAGGCTGGCGAGAGCGGCGTGCTGTCACGAACCGGCGGACGGTTTCGCGCCGAACGCCGGCAGCTGCATCACGATCAGCCCGAGAAAGATCAGGCCAAGACCGGCGAGACGGGACAGCGAGACGGGCTTTCGAGGGAGGCCGACAAGACCCCATTGGTCGATGATGATCGACGCCAGCATTTGCCCGGCGATGGCCGCCATGATGAATCCGGCGGCGCCGAGTTTCGGCGCAAGCATGAGCGCGCCGGTGATATAGACGACGCCGACAACACCGCCGATCCATATCCAGCGAGGGGCTTGTACCAGATTCGAGAGGGTCGGCGCTTCCACCCTTGCCAAAGCCATGACGGGCAGGATGCAGGCGAAGCTGACGCACAGGGATACGACCGTCCCCCACAGCGGATGGCCGAGCGACCGTCCCAGGACGGCGTTGGCCCCGGCTTGAAACGGAACAACCGCACCAGTGATGATCGCGGCCAGGATGAGAAACAGCGAATTGGTTTGCATGGTTGAGCCTCCATGCATCACCAGATGATGCATTCGCTTTGTGGATGGAAATTCTGATGTAATATCCTTCACATGCACAGCACGAATACCCTTCGTGGCATCGACCTCAACCTGCTGGTGGTCCTCGATGCTCTGCTGACCGAGCGGCATGTGTCGCGCACGGCATCCCGATTGAACATGAGCCAGCCAGCGGTCAGCCACGCGCTCGGGCGTCTGCGGCATCTGTTCGATGACCCCCTGTTGATACGCCGCGACGGGCAACTCGTGCTGAGCGCAAGGGCGCTTGAAATTGCTCCGGTGCTGACCGAAGCCCTGCGACAGGTGCGGGAGGTTCTAGGACCGGGAGGCTTCGACCCAGCCAAGGAAAAACGGACGTTTCGCCTTGCGATGTCTGATTATGGCTCTGCTGTCGTCCTTCCCGGTCTGCTGAAAACGCTGCGCCTCGAAGCGCCGGGGATCGACTTGGTGATAACCCAATCGAGCCGGGAAGCGATGCTTCGGCAGGTGTTGGACGGGGACTGTGATCTGGCGGTCGGCGTGTTTCCCGATCTTCCAGAACGGATCGAAGCAGAGCAGCTTTTCGTCGAGCGCTTCGCTTGCCTTGCGGATCGGGACGGGCTGGGAAGCCATGACCGCCTGGATATTGGAGCCTATCTTGCCCGGCCACACGTGCTCGTCGCGATGAAGGACGAAGCAAACACCGAGATCGACACGGCCTTGCGCGCCGTCGGCCACACGCGCCGCATCGCTGTCACGCTGCCGCATTGGGGAAATGCGCCACGGTTGATCCAAGGGACAGATCTCGTTCTGACCGTGGCCCGGAAAGCCCTTGCGCTCTATGAGCATGACCCGGCCGTCATCGTCTTCGAGCCGCCATTTCCGATACCGCCATTTCCCTTCGTTCAGGTTTGGCATGAACGGCGCGGCGGCGATCCCGGGCACCTGTGGCTGCGCAACGCGGTCGCGGGCGTCTCGATGGCCGTGTAGTTGGTTGCCATCCGACATGGGTGCCGTCTACGCACCAAAGCTCCGGGTCGATCCGTCCTTACGCGCCCTTCCGTTTGCCGATCGCCAGCAAGCAGACGGACATGACCGTCATCCCGGAACCGTCAGACAGAATCCCGGAAACTTGCCATCACCAGAACACCGGCCCGTCGCGGAAGGTTTTCCACAGCCCCGGCAGCGCCTTGCGGCGCTTGTCGGCTTGTTTGGTTAGCCAGCGGGCGGTCGCTTCGGCGGCGGGCCGCTGCTCGGGCCGGTCCGCCGACAGACGGCGCAGACGATCGCCGGCCACCGCGGCGTCGTGCTCGGCGTCCAAAGCGCCCAACAGGGTGTCCAGCGCGGCGATGAAGGGCACCGTTGCGGTTTCGGCGTAGAGGCCGCGGAAGAACTCAGCCGTGTGGCGCAGCTTGCGCAGGCGGCGGCGCAGCCGGTCGCGCGCCGCGGCGTCGGCACCGTCCAGGTCGCGCCCCGCCTTCAACGCTCCGGCCTTCAGCGCCTTGGCGTGCTGGGCGGCCAACCAGGGGCCGGACAGCTCGGCCATCGGGCGGTCGAGCTGGGCGCGGACCTCCGGAGCGGCGCCGGACTGCCACGCCCCGTCCTCCAGCCAGGCGCCGAGCGCCAGGATCAGCCCGGTGCAACGTGGGGATTGGATCGCCTCCACCGCCGCCAGCGCGGGCGCCCGCCGGGTTTCCCGCACCGCGGCGGTCAGCGCGGCGATTCCATCGGCGGGGGCCTTCCCCGTCGCCGCGAAGGGCGCGATCCCATGGGACAGCAGCACGTCCCAGTCGCGCGCCGGGCCGAGCTGGCGGGAGAACCAGCGGATGTCGTTCCCGGCGTGGCAGGCATCCGGCACTCCGGCCAGGGGGCGGAACAGGCGGATGGCGGTGCGCAGGCGGCGCAGCGCGACGCGCATCTGGTGCAGCCCCTCCACATCGCCGCCGGCCAGGGCGCAGGCCTCGTTGGCGAGCAGAAGGCGCAGGCCGTGCCGCACGATGTGGCGGTAGGCCTCGGCCACCGTGGTGACCGGGGTCAGGCCCAGCGGCTCCGGCAGGACGGGGGCGGGCAGGCGCCCGGTGACGAGGCGGTCGCCGATTTCCGCCTTGCTCTCCGTCCCGATGCGAACCGGCACGCGGCGCTGGAGCGCCAGCGCGAGGTCGAACAGGCGGCCGATGCGGCCCGACTTAAGCTCAAGCTCGACCTCGCTGATGCGGGCACAGGCGTTGCCGGCGGTGATCTGGCCCTCGTCCACCGCCACCTCGATGGAGGTCAGGGCGTCCGGGCGGACGAGCAGGGTGGTGCGCCGGAACTCCGTCGTGAACTGCGGAACCAGTGCCGCCCGCGCGTCCTCCGGCACCAGGGCGGCGACACCCTCGGCGTCGAGGGGTGTCATGTCGGGGGCGGCCGTGGGGATGGCCCAGTCCCATTTCTTGCGGATGGCCACCGCGGCCGAATCGCCGGGGGTGGCGGCGTTGATGGTCTTCAGCGTCTGCACGAAGCGGTCGCCGTCCTGGCGCACCCGCAGGGCCACGCCCCCCAGGAACAGGCGCCGGTCCGGCGTGTCGTAATAGACGGTGCGCAGGTCGCGGACGGCCGGCGCGCCCTCCGCCTTCTCCTTCAGCGCGGGCAGGTCGGCAACGCGGGACAGATCGCGCGGATCGAGATGGAGCTTCATTTCCACCTCGCGCGTGGCGGACACCGTGGCGGACACCGCGGCGGGTGCGCCTGGGGGCGCGTTGTTCTGGGGCGCGGAAGACACGGGGGGCGACTCCTGCTCGGTTCCGGGCCTGCTCGGTTCGGAGTTGAAATACCCCATTTGGCAAAAGGGCGTTAAGAGAGTTTCCGCGGCAGGATGAAATCGGCCAGCCGTCCCGCCCCGCTGTCGAGGTCGGCCCAGCGGGCCGCTTCGAACAGAATGACGGCGCAGGCACCGGTTGGAAACTTCTCCGCCAACGCCGCGCGGTGCCGCTCCTCGCCGCTGCCGGTCAACTCGCGGGCGAGGTCGTGGAGGTCCGGGTTGTGAGCGACCAGCATCAGCGACGACACAGACTCGGGCGCGTCGCGCAGCCGTTCCAGAAGGACCCCGGCGCCGCACAGGTAGAGGCCGCGCTCGCGCTCCACCGGGATGCCCGGGGCGTCCATCACCTCCAGCAGGCGGTCCGCGGTGTCCGCCGCGCGCCGGGCGGTGGAGCACAGCACCAGCCCTATGCGCGCCCCGCGGTCCTTCAACTCGTGCCCGACCAGCCGGGCCGCCTTCCTGCCCCGCGGCGCCAGCGGGCGGTCATGGTCGTCCAGGGAGGGATTGTCCCACGCGGACTTGCCGTGGCGCATGAGATACAGGGTCTTCATCGAGGCGGTCCTTCCTGTCCGGATCGCGGTCCGGCGGGATGCGCCGGGGGTGCGACTGTTTTCGCAGCGGTATTATCGTGGCGGCAGTATTATGCTGTCTGACCCAAAACCGTAACGTAGTTGGGGTAGGTTGCTTGGCCCGCCGACCGCGGTGGGGCGGTTCGGCCCGACCGGACTGTAGCGGCACCACCCATCACGCAAAAGCCCGAGGCTGCTGTGACCGAACTTCAGGACTTGGAAGCGACCTGCATCGAAGCGGACGCGCCGGAGCGCTTCATCAACCGCGAACTGTCGTGGCTGGCCTTCAACCAGCGCGTCCTGGATGAGGCGTCCAACCCGAACCATCCGCTGCTTGAGCGGCTGAGGTTCCTGTCGATTTCGTCCAGCAACCTCGACGAATTCTACATGGTCCGCGTCGCCGGCCTGAAGGGGCAGGTGGCCGCGGGGGTGAAGACACCCAGCGCCGAAAACCTGACCCCGGCCCAGCAGCTCACCGCGGTGAACCAGCGCATCGTCGAGCTGATGAACGCGCAGCAGACCATGTGGCGCAGCCTGAAGCAGGACCTGCGCGAGGCCGGCATCATGGTGGCCGGCGCCGAGGACCTGACCGAGGGGGAGAAGGACTGGCTGGAGGCCAAGTTCCTCGACGACATCTTCCCCATCCTGACGCCCATCGCCGTGGACCCGGCGCACCCGTTCCCCTTCCTGCCCAACCTGGGCTTCTCGCTGGCGCTGCAACTGCACGAGCCGGTGAAGGGGCGGCATCTCGACGCGCTGGTCCCGCTGCCGGCGCAGCTCGACCGCTTCATCCGCCTGCCGGGGTCGGAAATCCGCTTCATCCAGCTTGAGAAGCTGGTGATGCTGTTCATCGACCGGCTCTTCCCGCCGTTCCAGGTGAAGGCCCACGGCGTCTTCCGCGTCCTGCGCGACAGCGAGATGGAGATCGAGGAGGAGGCGGAGGATCTGGTCCGCACCTTCGAAAGCGCGCTGAAGCGCCGCCGCCGCGGCAGCGTCATCCGGCTGGCCACCGACGCCGGCATGGCGGCCGACCTGCGCGAGTTCCTACGCCACGAGCTGCGCGTGTCGAACGACGACGTGTTCGTCCTGGACGGGCTGATCGGCCTGTCGGACACCCGCCAGCTCATCGTCGACGAGCGGCCCGATCTGGTCTTCCGCCCCTTCAACGCCCGCTTCCCGGAGCGCATCCGCGACTTCGGCGGCGACTGCTTCGCGGCCATCCGCGACAAGGACATCGTCGTCCACCACCCGTACGAGAGCTTCGATGTGGTGGTGCAGTTCATCCGGCAGGCGGCGCGCGACCCGCAGGTGGTCGCCATCAAGCAGACGCTCTACCGCACCAGCAAGGACAGTCCGATCGTCGCCGCGCTGATCGAGGCGGCGGAGGCCGGCAAGTCGGTGACCGCTCTGGTCGAGCTGAAGGCCCGCTTCGACGAGGAGGCCAACATCCGCTGGGCGCGCGATCTTGAGCGCGCGGGCGCCCAGGTCGTCTACGGCTTCGTCGATCTGAAGACGCACGCCAAGGTGTCGCTGGTGGTGCGGCGCGAGAACAAGGCGCTGCGCAGCTACGTCCATTTTGGGACGGGCAACTACCACCCGATCACGGCGAAGGTCTACACCGACCTGTCCTTCTTCACATGCGATCCGGCGCTCTGCCACGACGCGGCGGTGATGTTCAACTACATGACCGGCTACGCCACGCCGAAGCTGCTGGAGAAGATCGCCATCGCCCCGATCACGCTGCGCCAGAAGCTCGGCCAGCTGATCGACGCGGAGGTCGCCAACGCCGCCGCCGGCAAGCCCGCCCACATCTGGGTGAAGCTGAACTCGCTGGTCGATTCGGAGATCATCGACCAGCTCTACAAGGCGTCGCAGAAGGGCGTGCAGATCGACATGGTGATCCGCGGCATCTGCTGCCTGCGTCCCGGCGTCAAGGGCCTGTCGGAGAACATCCGGGTGCGCAGCATCGTCGGGCGCTTCCTGGAGCATGGGCGCGTCATCTGTTTCGCCAACGGCCACGCGCTGCCCAGCCCGCAAGCCAAGGTCTTCATCTCCTCCGCCGACTGGATGACGCGCAACCTGGACCGCCGCATCGAGACGCTGGTGCCCATCGAGAACCCGACGGTGCACGAGCAGGTGCTGGACCAGATCATGGTCGCCAACCTGAAGGACGAGGCGAACACCTGGAAACTCGGCCCCGACGGCGTTTATCATCGGGTGGAGGCTGGTCCGGACGCGTTCAGCGCCCATAACTATTTCATGACGAACCCCAGCCTGTCGGGGCGCGGCAGCGCGCTCAGCAGCAAAAAGACGCCGCCGCGGTTGAAGCTGCGTACGGTCATTTGATTGAGGACATCGGTTGCCTATGACGCCGGCGCAGGAACACACGGTCGCTACCAAGGCCGTCGAGAGGGTGGTCGACAAGGGCGAGCGGATCGCCGTGATCGACATCGGGTCCAACTCGATCCGGCTCGTCGTCTATGACGCCCTGAAGCGATCGCCCCTGCCGGTCTTCAACGAAAAGGTCCTGTGCGGGCTCGGCCGCGGGGTGGAGAAGACCGGTTGCCTGAACCCGGAGGGCGTGACCCAGGGCCTGGAGGCCCTGGAACGCTTCGCCCTGCTGGTCGCGGGTATGCGCGTCGGGCGGCTGGACGTCATCGCCACGGCGGCGGTGCGCGACGCCACGGACGGGGCGGCCTTCATCCAGCGGGTGAAGGACCGCACCGGCCTCGACGTCAGCGTCATCAGCGGTGAGGAGGAGGCGCGGCTGTCCGCCATGGGTGTGCTGTCCGGCACCCCCGCCGCCGACGGGCTGGTCGGCGACCTCGGCGGCGGCAGCCTGGAACTGGTCCGGCTGGAGCGCGGCGTGATCGGCGAGCATCTGACGATGCCGCTGGGCCCGCTACGCCTGATGGAGCTGAACCCCGCCAAGCCGAACGGGCTGGTCCGCGCCATCGACCAGCATCTGGAGAAGCTGGACTGGCTGGCCCAGATGCGCGGCAAGCCCTTCTTCCCGGTGGGCGGCGGCTGGCGGGCACTGGCCAAGCTGCACATGGAGCATGTGAAGCACCCGCTGCACATCATTCACCACTACACGGTGCCCTTCGCCGAGGCGCGGGACTTCGCCGCTCTGATCGCCAAGCAGAGCCGCTCCTCGCTGGAGAAGATGTCCGGCTCGCGCCGCAGGATCGACACGCTGCCCTACGCAGCGCTGGTGTTCGAACGGCTGCTGCGGATGGTCCAGCCGTCCAGCGTGGTGTTTTCGGCTTACGGGTTGCGGGAAGGGCATCTGTACGCGCTGCTCGATCCGGAGGGGCAGCGGCAGGACCCGCTGCTCGCCGCGGTGGAGGATTGGGCGCAGCGCTTCGTCCGCATCGGCGATCCGGCTCTTCTGGTGTCCTGGACCGGCAACCTCTTCGCCGGGGAGGATGACGCGGCTCTGAGGCTGCGGCAGGCCTCCTGTCTGCTCAGCGACGTGGGCTGGGCCGAGCATCCCGACTACCGGGCGGAGCACGCCTGCCTGCGCATCCTGCGCTACCCCTTCCCCGGCATCGACCATGACGAGCGGGCCTTCCTGGCGCTGGCCGTCTACGCCCGCTACGCCGGGTCCATCGACGGGCCGGGCACGCCCAACTCGGTCACCGCAGGGCCGCGGGCGCTGCTCAGCGACGCCCAGGCGCGCAAGGCTCTGGTTCTGGGACTGGCGCTGCGTCTCGCGCACACACTGACCGGTGGCGCCACGGCGCTGCTGCAGCGCACGGCGCTGAAGGTGTCGGGGGAGCGGCTGGTGCTGTCCCTGCCGGACGATTTCAGCGTGCCGGCCGGCGAGACGGTGCAGCGGCGCCTGGACGCGTTGGCGAAGGCGCTGAACCGCAAGGGTGAGATCGTGCCGCCGGCTAGGCCGCAAGCGGCGGAGTAAAGGTTTTTAACCCTCTCCCTTCCCGGGAGAGGGATGGACCTGCCGCGAAGCGGTGGGAGGGTGAGGGTGCCTTCAAGGATCAGTGCCTTGATATCCTCACACGGCCCTCACCCGCCTGCTTCGCAGGCACCCTCTCACGGGGCGGGAGAGGGGATCAAACTGCAAAGGCCCTCATGCCACCTTGGCGTGGGCGATGGCTTCGCGGACGCTCACACCCTTGCGCAGGATGTTGTCCACGGCGCGGCCCTGCACCATCGTGATGCCGACCTTGTGGGCGTAGACGAGGCTCGACACGCTGTCGCAGCGCGCCAGGATGAACTTGCAGCGGTCCTGCTCCTGGATGCGCTCCATGAAGTACTTCTCGAAGGTCGGGTCCATCTCCAGCATGTCGTTGGACCAGAAGATCTTCGCGTAGTCGGCGTTCAAATATTCCAGATCGAAGTTCGTCACCCAGAAAGGATTCAGCCCGTCCACCGCGATCTGATAGCGGCGGTCCTGGGCGAACTCCACGACCTCGTTGAACAGCGACAGATTCTCGATCAGGTCGCCCTTGGAGATCTCCAGCACCACCTGCCCGCGGAAATCGAGGGGAAGCCGCTCGTCAAACTTCACGAAGCCGGTGGAGATGACCGTGGACAGGTTGATGTTGATGCCGATGCGCCGGCCCCGCATGAAGCTGAGCCCGTGGTTCAGTGCGCGCAGCACCGACTGGTCGAGATTGGCCGTGAAATAGTTGAACAGCCACTTGTTGGCCGTGATGTCGTAGTCCGGGCAGAGCCGTTCCTGAAGCAGCTTGATGGAGATGTAGAGCTCGAAATAGGCCATGTCCTCTTCGGCGTTGCGGCCGATGTTGGCGATGGCCTGGTTGAACAGGAAGGGCGACAGGTCGAACATCTGCATGGAGCGTTCGAGCTTCGCCATCTCCTCAAGCGTGATCGGCGGCTTCGTCTCGTTGGAATGATCGCCGGTCTCGTTGGCCTGCAATTCTTCGATGAAACGGATGACGTTGATGAAGTTCAACGCCAGTTCCATGATCGAATAGAGCGAGAATTCCTTGTAGGGGTTCGCCCCGGTCAGGGTCGTCTTGGCCAGGAAGATCTGCTCCACCTTCTGGCAGACGTCGGTGACGCCGGTCAGCTTCAGCCCCTTGTAGAGGATGATGACGTCGCCGTTGGAAATGTTGAAGGATTGCAGATAGGAGGCCTTGCTCGCCAGTTCCTGGATGATCGTGCGGACGATCATCTGGCTGGACGGGTCCTTGTCCCGCAGCAGCGACAGGTGCATGTGGATCAGTCGCATACCCTGCAGTTCGGATTTCGCAGAGCGGAGAAGATTCAGCAGCTTGTCGTTGTCAAATTCGGGTTTCTGGTCCTTCGCGGCGGCGACGGCAGCCTGCTTCTCCGTCGTGGAGAGGCGGACGCGGTCGCGTCCCATGGGTGGTTTGCCGCCGAACCTGCTCATACGCGAAATCCCCCGGGTGGGCGCATAGGGCGTGTGCGCACCTTATAGGCGAGAATTCCATCCGCGAACCACAACGCACCGATACACGGCATGGATACGGAGCCCGTGACTTATTAGCCCTGACCTTTTTTAACAATGCCTTAAAGCGCTGTTAATTGCGATGAATTGTTTCATAATTTTGGCTAAACGTCGCGACGCTGACCGAACCTGTAACCGGCCAATCCGACTCTTGCGCCATTCTGGAACGATTCTGGAAGGGGCCGTCTACGACCCCTCTCCATTGCCGGCCGGAACGACGCGGACACGGCGGTCGAGGACTGCCAATCCGATGCGTCCGCGCTTCAGCGCCAGCGCATCCTCGCCGAACAATTCCCGGCGCCAGCCCTGCATCGCGGGCACCTGGGCCTCGTCGTCCGCGGCGATCGCCTCCAGATCGGCGGCGGAAGCGATCAGCTTGGACGCCACGTTGTTCTCTTCGCACTTCATCTTCAGAAGCACGCGCAGCAACTCAACGATCGGTTGCAGACCCGGCGGGGGCTCCTCGCGCGGCTCGACGCGTGGCAGCTCGGAGTCCGGCAGGTCCAGCCCCTTCTGGACGCAGGCCAGCACGTCGGCGCCCTGCCGGCCTTCCGCGAAGCCGCGGCCCATGCCGCGCGTGCGGGCGAGGTCGTCCACGCTGGTCGGGGCGTGGGCGGCAATTTCCAGCAGCGCCTCGTCCCGCAGCACGCGGGAACGGGGCAGGTCGCGGCGCTGCGCCTCGCGCTCCCGCCACGCCGCCAGTTCCTTTAGGACGGCCATGAAGCGTGGCTTGTTGGTCCGCACCTTCAGTCGCAGCCAGGAGCTGTCCGGGTCCGTCTGATAGGTGGCCGGGTCGGTCAGGACGGCCATTTCCTCCTCCAGCCAGTGGGCGCGGCCGGAGCGGACAAGGCGGCGCTTCAGCTTCTCGTAGGCCGGGCGCAGGTGGATCACGTCGGACAGGGCGTAGGTCAGTTGCCGCTCGGTCAGAGGGCGGTGCGACCAGTCGGTGAAGCGGCTGGACTTGTCGATGCGCGCCCCGGCCAGCTTGGTGACCAGCGTCTCGTACCCCACGCTCTCGCCGAAGCCGCAGACCATGGCCGCGACCTGGGTGTCGAACAACGGGTGGGGAATCTGGCCGGACAGGTGCCAGAAGATTTCCACGTCCTGCCGGGCGGCGTGGAACACCTTGAGAATCGCCGGGTCCACCATCACGCGGAACAGCGGCGCCAGATCGATGCCCTCGGCAAGCGGATCGATGGCGACCGCGCCGTTCGGCCCGCCGACCTGCACGAGGCAGAGCTGCGGCCAATAGGTCTTCTCGCGCAGGAATTCGGTGTCGACGGTGATGTAGTCCACCCCGGCCAGCGAGCGGCAGAAGGCGTCAAGGTCTTCGGTGGTCGTGATGAGTGTCATGGCCGCTTCATACACGAGCGCGCGTCCGCGCGAAAGCTCGCCCTTCGGCAACTCTCCCAGCGTGCAGCGGACGCGGATGGCGGCTTGACATTCCCGCGCTGTCGGTGTGGTGTGTCGGGCCGCCTTTCCGCGCAGGATTCCGACCTTTTCCAAGGTGTTTCGACCCATGCACCCCTACCGCACGCACACCTGCGGCCAGCTTCGCGAAGAGAACGCCGGTCAGATTGTCCGCCTGTCGGGCTGGATCAACCGCAAGCGCGACCATGGACAGCTCCTGTTCATCGACCTGCGCGACCATTACGGCCTGACGCAGTGCGTGGTCGACACCTCCAACCCGGCCTTCCAGGCGGCGGAACGGCTGAAGCTGGAATCGGTCATCACCGTGACCGGCAAGGTGGTCAAGCGCACGGCGGAGACCATCAACGACCGCCTGCCGACCGGCCGCATCGAGGTGCAGATCGCCGAGCTGTCGGTGCAGGGCGAGGCGGAGCAGATCCCGCTGCAGGTCAACCAGGACACCGACGCCGGCGAGGACGTGCGCCTGCGTTACCGCTTCCTCGACCTGCGCCGCGAGCGCATCCATGAGAACATCCTGCTGCGCTCGCGCGTCATCGCGTCGGCGCGCCGCCGCATGATCGACCAGGGCTTCACCGAGTTCCAGACGCCGATCCTGACCGCCTCCTCGCCGGAGGGCGCCCGCGACTATCTGGTGCCGAGCCGCAACCATCCGGGCAAGTTCTACGCGCTGCCCCAGGCGCCGCAGCAGTTCAAGCAGCTGCTGATGGTCGCCGGGTTCGACCGCTACTTCCAGATCGCCCCCTGCTTCCGCGACGAGGACGCCCGCGCCGACCGCAGCCCGGGCGAGTTCTACCAGCTCGACTTCGAGATGTCCTTCGTCACCCAGGACGATGTCTTCGAGGCCATCGAGCCGGTGCTGCACGGCATCTTCGACGAGTTCGGCGGCTTCCGCCGCGAGACGCCGCCGGCCATCGACAAGCCGCCCTTCCGCCGCATCTCCTTCGCGGAATCGATGCTGAAGTACGGCAACGACAAGCCGGACCTGCGCAACCCGCTTGAGATCACCGACGTCACCGCCGTCTTCAAGCGCGACGACGTGGAATTCCGCGCCTTCAAGCAGACGCTGGAGAAGGGCGGCGTGGTCCGCGCCATCCGCGCTCCGAAGGTGTCCGACAAGCCCCGCAGCTTCTTCGACAAGCTGAACGACTGGGCGCGCGGTCTCGGCGCTCCGGGCCTTGGCTACATCATCTTCGAGGCGGCGGGCGGCAAGGGGCCGATCGCCAAGTTCGTGCCGGAGGCAGCCCAGGCGGAACTGCGCACGGCGGCGGGCGTGGAGGACGGCGACGCGGTCTTCTTCGTCTGCGACCAGCCCGGTCCGGCGGCCAAGCTGGCCGGCTTCGCCCGCACGAAGATCGGCGAGGAGCTGGACCTGATCGAGAAGAACGCCTTCCGCTTCTGCTGGATCGTCGACTTCCCGATGTACGAGCTGGACGAGGAGACCAACAAGGTCATCTTCAGCCACAACCCCTTCTCCATGCCGCAGGGCGGCCTGGAGGCGCTGAACACGATGAACCCGCTGGACATCAAGGCGTACCAGTACGACATCGTCTGCAACGGCGTGGAGCTGTCGTCGGGCGCCATCCGGAACCATCTGCCGGAGCTGATGTACAAGGCGTTCGAGATCGCGGGCTACCCGCCGGAGGAACTGGAAGCCCGCTTCGGCGGCATGCTCAGCGCCTTCAAGCTGGGCGCCCCGCCGCACGGCGGTTCGGCCCCAGGCATTGACCGCATCGTGATGCTGCTGGCCGACGAGCCGAACATCCGCGAGGTCATCGCCTTCCCGCTGAACCAGCGCGCGGAAGACCTGCTGATGCAGGCCCCGGCCCCGGTGGATCAGGCGCGCCTGCGCGAACTGCACCTGAAGCTGGACCTGCCGAAGCCGAAGGTCGCCGCCGAGGCGCCGAAGGCCGCCACCTGACGGTCCGGGATTTTCCCTCCCTTCCCGCTTCGGCGGGGAGGGGTGGGCGGCCAACAGAAAAGCCCCCCGTCCGTGAGGCCGGGGGGCTTTCTTGTTCAGGGCACCGGGAGGGCGTCAGGCCGCGACGGTGCCGGAGCCGATCATGCGGTAATAGTTGGAGTCGACCAGGACGAGGCAGCTCAGCGTCTTCGCGTCGCCTTCGTCCTCCGTGCTGACCACGCGAGCATGCGGGATGCCGAACAGGGTCACGGTCTCCCGCACGCGCCAGGACCGCCCGTTGGTCGCGCCAACGGTCTGGAACACCTGTCCCACCAAAACCTGCTTCTTGGCCATAGGAAAACCCTCATCCTGCTGTCGATGCGCGACAC
>NZ_JAUQTX010000075.1:0-26097 GCF_059803775.1 Azospirillum sp. UFLA03-27
TTTGGCGTTCTCCATCAGCGTATCCTCCCTGGAGCGCAATCGCTCTGATCTGGTCAGCCAGATCGGAACAATATATCAAGCGCCTCGTCACACAGGCAATTTGTGCAATAGTATTGCAGGCACTTGTGCCGCGGCCCGGAAATGAGCCCCTCGGCTGGGCCTGTTCAGGTTCCGGCAGCTTTCGTGCCAGCCTCCGTTTCGGAGGTGAAGGATGCGGCGCCGCGCCGCTCTTCGACCAGTGACGGCGACTTGGTTGTGCACCGCAACGCTCCGACGGCGTCCCGCTGACCAAAAGCCATGGTGAAAGCCGCTGCGATCGACTGTTAAAGCCAGGAACCATGCGGGACAACAACGTGCCGACGCACCGGCCTGCCTTCGGACCCTTCATTCTTGGGACTCATCGGCCATAAGGCAGCCTAAGCGTTCGGATCGGGGGCCAGGAACATGAGTCGAGATCCGCACGTCGGGGGAAGCGCACAGGGGAGCACACGGGCGTCCACCCGGCCGCCCGCCCGGTATGATGACGAGTTGGAGCAGGCGCTCACCGCGGCCGAGGATGCCCGCGATGAGGCCATGCGCATGGCCCGGGAAAGCGACCGTCTCCAGGCGCTTCTGATCGACCGCGATCGCGAGGTGGCCCGTTTGCGGGCGGAAGCCGAGCAACGCGAGGCGATCTCCCGGACGCTGTTGAGTCAGGTCGAGACGACGGTGCGCGACCGGCATTTCCGGGACGCCAGCACAGCCGAGGAGTTGCAGGTCGCCTTGGAGGAGTTGGAGGTCACCAACGCCGCCCTTGCCCAAGCCAACGAAGAGCTTGAGAAGAAGATCGTCGAGAGGACCGCGGCCATCCGCGCGAGCGAGACCAAATACCGCCTGCTGTTCGAGGCGATGGACGAGGGTTTTCTGCTCGGCGATGTCCTCTTTGACGAAGCCGACCGGCCGGTCGACATCCGGTTTCTTGAGGCGAATCCCTCCGCGACCCGCTTGATGAGGCAGGATGTCGTCGGGCGGCGGCTTCGGGAGATCGATCCGTCCCTCGAGCCCCATTGGTACGAGGTCTTCGGCCGCGCCGCGCGCGCCGGCAAGGCCACCCGTGCGGAGTTGTGCGCGAAGCCGTTGCGCGCCTGGTTCGACTTTTGCGTCTTCAAGGTGGGCGATGCCGACGACCGGCGTGTCGCCATCGTGTTCAAGGACGTCACCGAGCGCAAGCGGATCGAAGACGCGCTGAAGCGGTTCAACGCCACCCTGGAAGAGCGGATCGCCGAGCGCACCCGCGAGCGTGACCACTTGTGGGAGCTCAGCGAGGACCTCCTCGTCTATGCCGATTACGACGGCCGCCTGCTGCGGATCAGCCCGTCCTGGTCGCGCCTGCTGGGCCATGAGCATGCGGCGTTGCTCGCGCGTCCTTACAGCGAGATCATTCACCCGGAAGACATCGGGCTGGTGCAGGCGGCGCTGGACGAGCTTCGCGACCGCCGCCGCCCCATGCGGCTCAAGTGCCGGATCCTTGCGGCGGACGGCTCCTGGCGCTGGATCGCCTGGGTCCTCTCGCCCGATCCGGACGGTTGCCACCTGCACGGCGTCGGCCGCGACATCACCGCCGAGGAGGCGGCCAGGGCGGCGCTTCACACCGCCGAGGAGCAGCTTCATCAGGCGCAGAAGATGGAGGCGGTGGGCCAGTTGACCGGCGGTGTCGCCCACGACTTCAACAACCTGCTGATGGCGGTGCTCGGCAACCTCGATCTGCTGCGCAAGCACCTGGCCACCGACCCCAAGGCCAAACGGCTGATCAGTGGCGCCATGCAGGGGGCGCGGCGCGGGGCGACGCTGACCCAGCGGCTTCTCGCCTTCGCCCGACGCCAGGATCTGCAGACGCAGCCGGTTGCCTTGGGTGCCCTTCTGGACGACATGAGGAATTTGCTGGAACGCTCGGTAGGCCCGCGCATCGTGGTTCGCCTGAAGGTGCCCGCCGCACTGCCGCCGGCCCTGGTCGATCCCAACCAACTCGAACTGGCGATCCTCAATCTGGCGGTCAACGCCCGCGACGCCATGCCGGAGGGCGGCACGCTCACCTTCGACGTCACCGAAGCAGCCGGAACCGCAGCGGGCGGGCGCGCATCCGGCCCCTTCCTGCGCCTGAGCGTTCAGGACACCGGCATGGGCATGGACGCGGACACGCTCGCGCGGGCCGTCGAGCCGTTCTTCTCGACCAAGGGCGTGGGCAAGGGCACGGGGCTCGGGCTTTCGATGGTGCACGGGTTGGCGGTGCAGTCCGGCGGGGCGTTTCGGCTGTCCAGCGCGCCCGGTCGGGGGACCCTCGCGGAGCTGTGGCTGCCGGTGGCCGCCACGCCGGCCGAAGCCGCGGAGCCGACCATGGACCCCGCTGTGGACCCCGCTGTGGACCCTGCTGTGGAACCGGTCGTGGAAGCAGCCCCGGCCACGATCCTTGTTGTCGATGACGACGCGTTGATCGCCATGAGCACCGTCGACATGCTCACCGATCTCGGCCACACCGTCCTTGAGGCGAACGCCGGCCCGCCGGCGCTCGATGTGCTGAGAGGGAACCAGGACATCGACTTGCTCGTGACCGACTACGCGATGCCCGATATGACGGGGGCTGAACTCGCATGCGAGGCGCACAGGATCCGCCCGGATCTGCCGGTGCTGCTGGTGACCGGCTACGCGGATCTTCCCGACGGGGCCATCATCGATGTGCCGCGGCTCGCCAAACCGTACACGCAACAGCAGCTCGCCATGGCCGTGGCCAAGCTGCTGGCGGGGTAGCCAGAGCCGCTCGAACGTGAAACAAGCGGGCGCGGGAGGTATGAACAGGATGTCTTCCCGGACGCGATATGCCTTTTGAACCAGCGCACCAGGGCGTTGCTGACAGGTTGGCGGAACAGCCGGTTGTCGGCAGAGGCTCAATACCCCGCCAGCACCTCCAGACAGGCAGCCGGTGGCTCGGGGATGGCTTTGGGTGGCCGGGGCACCGGCGCTTCCTTCGGCGGCTCGAACCAGCTCAGAAGCTCCTGGCCGCAGCCGTCGCCCGGCGGAATGGGGGCTTGCGGGACGCAGGCCGTCGATCCGGCCGGGCAGTTCATCCGCACGTGGAAGTGCGAGTCGTGCCCACCCCACGGGCGCACGGCGTTCAGCCAGGAGCGGTTGCCCTGCTCGCTCTGGCACAGCGCCAGCTTGATCGCCGGGTTCACGAACACCCGCGCGACCTTCGGGCTCGTCGCCGCCAGTTGCAGAAGGCGGGCCTGACGGGGACCGAAGCGCTCCGGCAGAACGCGCTGCGTCTGCCGGTTCACCATGGTCGGGAAGTCTGTCCGCTCCCGCGCGTCACGCGCGAACGGCGGCTGGTCGAGATCGAACCACACGTCGACGTCGAGACCGATCTGGTGACTGGCGTGTCCGCTTTCCATGCGGCCGCCATAAAGCTTGGAGATGTCGCCGATGGCCAGCCGCCCGAGCCGCTCGGCCTGCGCCCGGCGGGCAAGGTCCTGAACGAACGCAATGGTGTCGGGGTGGCCGTGGTTCCGGTTCCGCGACAGGTTGACCGCCTGATAGCCGAGGCCCTCGGGAGGCAGCGTCTGCGCACCGCGAATGCAGCCGTTGGCGTAGCTGCCGATCGGCTGTGCCGAAAGGGACGGCATCGGCGGCTGCAAGGCCACCGTGCTTAGGTCCATCGGCACGGCGCCGGAAACCGGGGACGACGATCGGGGGGCCGCATCGGCCGCCATCGCGTCACCGGTGAACCAAACCCCGCAAAGGATCGTCAGCGCAGCGAAAGACCATCGTCGAGCCATGACCGGCCTGAAACCTCTCATCTTTGAGCCGACCCGACATTAGCATGGGGCTTGTGGTCTGGGCGTGCATTGCGTGGGAGGTCGGGGTCTCATCACCAAAGCCGCCCGGCGCACACCCGCGAACCGTTGGACGGGGGGTGCGCCGGCAGCGGCGGGTGTCGTCAGAGGCCGTGTTGATCGAGCAGCAGTTGCCCGTCGCGCGCCACGTCGTCGCCATGGTCGAACAGGTTGCGCCAGGACGCGACGCCCGCGGTGATGTCCGGGTGCGACACGGCGGAGGAGAAGGCTTCGACGCCGATCAGTCCCTGATAGTTGGCCGCCTTCAAGCGGCGCAGCATCGGGGCGAAGTCGATGGACCCCTCCGTCAGGCGGCCACGATGGTTCTGGTCGATCTCGAAATAGCCGAGATGGGGCATCGCCAGCTCAAGCGCGCCCAGCAGATCATTCTCCTCGATGTTCATGTGGAAGGTGTCGAGATGGATGCGGACGTTGTCGGCGCCGATCAGCTTGAGCATCCGGACGGCCTGCTCCGCCGTGTTGATCAGGTTGCTCTCGTACCGGTTGACCACTTCGAGCGCCAGCAGCATCCCGTAGGACGCGGCCCGTTCGGCGACGATCCGCAACCCGTCCGCCGCCGCCTGGAAGTTGGCGTCGCTCGGCACCCTCGACGCCTTCCCGAAGGCGCTGTAGAGGATGCCGCCCATGCGATCCGCGCCCATGTCGCGCGCCAGGGCGAGCGCCGCGCAATGCCGCTCGACCCCGCGGCGGTGCACCTCCGGGTCGGTGCTCGAAATGTCGTTGTCGACCTGAAGCGGCGAGGTCGCCACGGGGCGCACCCCCGCCCGCTCGCAGAGCGCGGCGATGGCCGCCGGTTCGATGCTGTCATGGTCGCGGATCGGCACCACCAGCTGGCCATAGCCGAAGGCCGCGGCCCGCTCGGCCGCGTAGGCACCGTCCTTGGTGGACCATTTCGGAATCCAGGTGTAGCTGTGGATCGACCGTCTGTTCATCTCGTTTCCTCCTGTTTGCGCCCGCGTGCGGGGCCGTTGGTCTTGCCGCCGGTTCGCAAAGGGCAAGCGGCCCCCTTCCCCGCCGGCGGTCCAACCGGCCTGGGTCTGCGTCCGTCAGTGATGCCCGGATAAACCGTCCGGCGGTGGAGCCCCCCGGCGGGGTCCCGGACGGGGTCTATTCGAAGAGAATGTCGTGACGCTTGAGGATGTCGTCGCGCATCGCCTCGATCATCTTCAAATGGGCCAGCAGGAGCGACTGGGTTCCCGCGACGTCGTTCGCCATGATCGAGCGCATCAGCTTGACGTGGTCGGCGATCGCATCGTCCTCATGATGGGCCTCCTGAAGCTCGAGGAAGCGCACCCGTGTCAGATGCGTCCTCACGTCGCTCAGCATCTCCAGCAGCATGGCGTTTCCGAGAACCCCGATGACGGTGTCGTGGAACGCCACGTCCAGTTCGGTGAAACCGACATAGTCCTTCTCCCGCACGACCTGTCTCTGCTGCTCGATCAGCGACAGCGCCTTGCTTTGCGCCGCGCTGTGATCGGCGGTCTTGTTCCAGATGCGCGCCACCTCGCCGAACGCCGACACCTCCAGCGCCTCCCGGATGAACTGGGCCTCCTTCACCTTGGCCACGGACAGGTGGGACACCTGCGCCCCGCGCTGCGGCAGGATGCTCAGCAGCCCTTCGTTCGCCAGCCGGGAAAAAGCCTGACGCACCGGTGTCCGGCTGACGCCGTATTCGTCGGCGACGGCGTTCTCGTAGATCATCGAGCCGGGCTGGAACGACAGCGAAATGATCCTCTTCCGCAGTTCCCTGTAGATCACGCTGTCCAGCGTGTTGCGTTCCAACACCAGCCGTTCGTTCTTCACCGTGTTCCCCCAGCCTCCGTGCAAGCGGACATCGCCCTTTCCGAGCCCAGAATCGCGATTATCGCCGGAGCGGACGAACCCACGCAAGGTCGCAGCGCCGCTGAACACAGTCCGGAACGCGGGCGGAACCGGACCGATGACTGATACAGCCGGACGAACACTTTGACATTACTGGTTGCACCTCCCATCCGTCACGCCGCCCTTGCCCGGCGGAATCCCGCCCGACCGTGCGTTCGATTGGACACCAATCAAAACGCCTTATGGATGATCCGTAGCACCTTGCATCCTTGGATACAAGTGTGCAAGATAACCGAACGTTGCGCTGGCCGAGCCGTTCGCCGTCCGTGCATGGCCTGCCCGTTCCCCGTGGATGGTCAGTAAACGAACGAACCAAGGGCAGTCTCAGGCTCCATGCTCAAAGCAACGAGCGCTCTTTGTCTCCGAACTCATAAGAAATTCTAGGGAGTAGGAAGTGACCAACATGTCCAAGCGCCTTGGCGCTCTTCTCGGAGCCACCGCACTGACGCTGATCGCGGGCATGGGAATGGCCCAGGCCCAGACGCAGAAGCACATCCTGCGCATGAACCATGTCCACAGCCCGGTCGAGGCCTATCATTCGGCGTTCCAGGAATGGGCCAAGCGCGTCGAGGAGCGGACCAACGGCGGCCTGAAGATCGAGGTCTTCCACAGCGCCCAGCTCGGCAACGAAGAGGACATCATCGAGCAGATCCGCCAGGGCGCTAACATCGGCCAGAACACCGACGCGGCGCGCCTCGGCAACTACGTCCGCGAGATCGCGGTCCTGAACGGCCCGTACTTCGTCGAGACGCTCGACGAGGCCTTCGCGCTGTCGAAGCTCGACATCGTCAAGAAGTGGAAGACGGAGCTGGCGGACAAGCACGGCCTCCAGGTCGTCTGCTTCGACTTCGTGCAGGGCAAGCGCCATGTCTTCGCCAACAAGCCGGTGCGCAATCCGGGTGACTTGTCCGGGCTGCGAATCCGCACCCCGCCCGCCCCGATCTGGCAGGAATCGGTGCGCGCCATCGGCGCGGCCCCGACGGCGATGAGCTTCGGCGACATCTACCCCGGCCTTCAGCAGCGGGCCGTCGACGGTGCGGAACTGACCTACGCCAACATCCGTCCGGGCAATCTCCAGGAGGTCGTCCGGAACGTCAGCGAGACCGGTCACATCCTGCTGATCAACTTCGAGGTCGTCAGCTCCGCCTGGTTCAAGAAGCTGCCCGCCGACTACCAGACCGCGCTGGTCGAGGAATGCAGCGCCGCCGGCCAGAAGGTGTCGAAGGTGCTCGCCGACGCCGCCGAAGGTGAGAAGGCCGCGCTGGTCAAGGGCGGAATGAAGGTGACCGACAACGTCGATCTGGAGGCCTTCCGCAAGGCCGGCGACGCTGCGTACCAGAAGCTCGGCCTCACCGAGGTGCGCGCGGCCGTCTACAAGGAATTGGGACGCTAAGTCATCCGAAGCCGGCGAGGCCTGCCTTATGAAGACTCTCTACGACTATGTGTTGAAGCTGGAGGCGATCCTCGCCGGCTTGTTCCTGATGCTGATGGTGGGGTTGCTTCTGCTGGGCGGCGTGGCGCGGATGATGCAGCACCCGCTCAACTGGACCATCGATCTGGCGACCTGCTTCTTCGCCTGGGCGGTGTTCCTGTGCGCCGACATCGCCTGGCGCAAGGACATGCTGATGTCCCTCGATCTGGTGACCGCGAAGCTGTCCGAGCGGTACCAGCGGACCCTGCTGTTCGTGAACTACGCGGCGATCGCGCTGTTCCTCTGCTACGCCGTCTACGGCGGCATCCTGCTCGCCTGGACCAGCCGGTCCCGGACCTTCAACGGCATTCCCGGCGTCAGCTATTCCTGGGTCACCTCCAGCATCGCCGTCGGGGCGGCCCTCATGCTCATCACCACGATTCTCAAGATACGGGCCCTGATGCGGTCCGACGGCGTTCCGTGCGCCGCTGCCGCCAGCGGGGAGACCGCCTGACCATGCTGCTCGTCGTTCTGGCCTTCGCGGTCTTCCTTCTCATCGGCATGCCGGTCGCCTTCGCGATCGGCATCTCGGGGGTGCTGTTCTTCCTGCAGCACCCGGAACTGCCCTTCACCATCCCGCTCCAGGTGACGGTGTCCCAGACCCAGAATTTCGCCCTGCTCGCCGTTCCCCTGTTCATCATGGCGGGCAACTACATGAACCGGTCGGGCATCACCGAAAGCCTGCTGAATCTGGCGTCGGTGGCCACCGGACACTTCAAGGGCGGCCTCGCCCAGATTTCGATCGTCCTGTCGGCGCTGATGGGCGGCGTGTCGGGATCGGCCATCGCGGACGCAGCGATGCAATCGCGCATCCTCGGCGAGGAGATGACGAAAAGGGGCATGTCGCGCGGCTTCACCGCCGGCGTGATCTCCTTCACCTCGCTTCTCACCCCGCTGATCCCGCCGGGCATCGGCATGATCCTGTACGGGACCATCGGCCAGGTGTCGATCGGGCGGATGTTCGCGGCGGGCTTCGCCCCGGCGCTTCTGCTCGGCATCGCCATGAGCATCGCCGTCTGGTACACCTCCAACAAGCGCGGATACCCTCCCGAGCGGGCGAAACGGGCGTCCCTGTCGGAGGTCGGCAGCGCCCTGAGGGGCGGTGTCTGGGCTCTGCTGTTCCCGGTCATCCTGCTCGTCGGATTGCGCATGGGCATCTTCACGCCCTCGGAGATCGGCGCCTTCGCGGTGCTGTACGCGCTGTTCATCGGCTTCGCCATCTACCGCCGGCTCAAGGCGAAGAGTTTCGTCGAGGCGCTTGAGGTCAGTCTCGCCGACGTCGGCTCCGCGATGTTCCTGATCAGCCTGTCGGCGATCTTCAGCTACGGCATCGTCTTCGAGCGCATCCCGGAAGTCATCGCGTCGTCCCTGACCAGCCTCACCGACAACGTCCAGCTGGTGATGGTGCTGATCGTCCTCCTGGTCCTGGTGGCGGGCCTGTTCATCGACGCGACGGTGATCATCATCATGATGACCCCGATCTTCCTGCCCGCGGTGCGGGCGATGGGCGGCGATCCGGTGCATTTCGGCATCGTCTTCATCGTTGCGGCGACCATCGGCAACTTCACGCCTCCGGTCGGGGCGGCAATGTTCACCGTCTGCTCGATCCTGAGGGTGTCGGTGGGCGCCTATGTGCGGGAGTCCCTGCCCCTGATGATCGCCATCGGGCTGACGACCCTGCTTCTGATCTTCGTGCCCGAGTTCATCCTCCTGATCCCGAACCTGCTCTTCGGATGACGGCGGCACGCCGGGAGGGCGGCGGAGACGACGCACTCCCGGCCCCTGGGCACATCGAATCCCTGCGTCCAACCCGGCGTCCGCTGCGGCGCCGACTGGTGGAGTTCCAAACACGATGACCGGCAGACTAGACGGAAAACGCGCGCTGGTGACCGGCGCGGGACAGGGCATGGGACGGGCCATCGCGCTCGCCTTCGCCCGGGAGGGGGCCAGCGTCGTCGCGGCCAGCCGCACGCTGTCCAAGATGGAGGATCTGCCCCGCATCGATTCCAAAATCACCCCCGTCGCTCTCGACGTGACCGATCCGGCGGCGGTGCGGCGCGTCGTCGCCGAGGCCGGGCCGCTCGACATCCTCGTCAACAACGCTGGCTGGGTGCACAACGGCACCATCCTTGACTGCAGCGACGAGGATTGGGCGCGCAGCCTGGACCAGAACGTCACCTCGATGTTCCACACCATCCGGGCGACGCTTCCCGGCATGATCGAACGGCGCCGAGGCTCCATCGTGAACGTCGCCTCGGTGGCGTCGAGCCTGACCGGCGTCGCCAACCGCACCGCCTACGGGACCAGCAAGGCGGCGGTGATCGGCCTGACCAAGGCCGTGGCCCGCGACTTCATCGGCGCCGGCGTCCGCTGCAACGCGCTGTGCCCCGGCACCACCCACTCGCCATCGCTGGAGGAACGCATCCAGTCGAGCGCCGACCCGGAGGGCATGCGGGCGCAGTTCATCGCGCGCCAGCCGATGGGCCGCCTGGGCACCGTCGAGGAGATGGCCGCCGCCGCGGTGTATCTGGCCAGCGACGAGTCCGGCTTCATGACGGGCAGCCTGCTCGTCGCCGACGGGGGGCAGACGCTGTGACCGGACCGGCTCACCCGACCGCCCGCTATGGCGCGGATGCCCTGGACTCCTTCTGCCGCGCGGTGTTCCTGGCCGCGGGAGCGGACGAGGCGACGGCGGACGCGGCCACCCGGGCGATGATGCACGGCTCCCGGCTGGGGGTCGACAGCCACGGTGTGCGGCTGCTCGGGCACTATGTGGCCACCATGACCCAGGGACGGGTGAACCCGCGCCCCGCCCCGCGCATCCTGTCGGAATTCGGCGCCGTCGCCACGCTGGACGCCGACAACGCCCACGGCGCGCTCGGCGCCTATCGCGCCCAGGAGAAGGCGGTCGAGCTGGCCGGCCGGTTCGGCATCGGCGCGGTCGCCATCCGCAACAACTCCCATTTCGGCCCGGCCGGCGCCTTCGCGCTCGCCGCGGCGGAGGCGGGCTGCATCGGCATGGCCGTCTGCAACTCCGACAGCTTCATGCGGCTGCACGACGGCGCCGAACGCTTCCACGGCACCAACCCGATCGCCATCGCCGTTCCGGTGAAGGACGGCGATCCGTGGCTGTTCGACATGGCCACCAGCGCCATCCCCTACAACCGCGTCCAGCTCTACCGCAGCCTCGGGCTCGCGCTTCCCGAAGCCACCGCGTCGGACCCCGAGGGGCGCAACACCACCGATCCCGAACGGGCCGAGATGCTGGCGCCGCTGGGCGGCGAGTTCGGCTTCAAGGGGGCCGGGTTGGCGGGATTCGTGGAAATCCTCAGCGCCGTCCTGACCGGCATGAAGCTGAGCTTCGAGATCCTGCCGATGCCCGGACCGGACCTGAGCACGCCGCGCGGCATGGGCGCCTTCGTGATGGCGATCCGTCCGGAGGCCTTCCTGCCGCAGGAGAGCTTCCAGGACAACATGGCGCGCTATCTGGCCGCCCTGCGCGGGTCCCAGGCCGTAGCGGGCCGAACGGTCATGGCGCCCGGCGACCGCGAATGGGCCGAGGCGGAGCGCCGCAGGACGCTTGGCATTCCCATCGACCAGACGACCGTCGACAGCTTCAACCAACTCGCCCAGGCCTATGGCATTCCCGCTCCGGCCCCGGCGGCCTCACCCGCATAAGGCCGGGTGGAATGAAGAAGGTGGCGCCGCAGGCGATCCGGGGCTGACGGTGTCGTGGTTGGTCGCCGGGCACGGCGTCCACCGGTCCCCGATCAAGGCACGGAGGAAGCGTCGCCCGGCTCGTTTCCTCCGCTCCATTCCCGGATGAGGCCGTACGCCACGGCGAGCAGCGTCGGGCCGAGAAAGATGCCGATCAGGCCGAAAGCGATGAGTCCGCCGACGATGCCCAGGAAAATGATGATGAAGGGAAGATCGCTGCTTCGACCGATCAGGATCGGGCGCAGGATGTTGTCGAGGCTGCCGACCAGCAGGCCGACCCAGGCCACCAGGAAGATTGCCATGCCGGTGCGGCCCTGGCTGGCCAGCCAGATCGCGGCGGGCAACCAGATCAGCGCCGGCCCCATCGGCACTAGCGTCAGGAAGAAGGTGACGAAGCCGAGGAACAGGGCGCCGGGAAGCCCCACGATCCAATAGCCCACGGTGGCGGCGATGGCCTGAACCAGCGCGGTGCCGAGCACGCCATGGACGACCCCGTTGATCGTTTCGGCGGCGACGTCGAGGGATTGCCGTGCGCGGTCGCCGGCGATCCGCCCCACGATGCTGCGCAGCCGGCGCACGGCGGTGCGACCGTCCCGATAGAGGAAGAAGGCGATCAGGACGCTCAGCGCGATCAGCGACGTCCCTGAGAGAAGATGCCCTCCGCTCGCCAGCACCCCGTCGCGGATCCGGCCGAGATAGGGTTGGAGCGTCGTGCGCAGATTGGACTCGCCGCTCGCCAGCACGCTCCAGACCTCCTGCAGCCGGTCCCCTAGAATCGGAATGCCGGCCAGCCAGTCCGGCAAAGGTGGAATCCCCCGGTCCATGGCCGCGTGAAGCGTCTCGAAGACCTGGAAAACACTCTCCGACAGCTTCATTCCAAGCGCGACGAGAGGCACGACGAGAACCGCCATGATCGCCAGCGTCATGATCGCCGCCGCCAGCGTCGTGCGGCCGCCGAGCGCGCGCTCGATGCGCCGATGCAGCGGCCAAGTGCTGAAGGACAGGATGACGGCCCACAGGATCGCCGCGATGAAGGGGCGCAACACGACGAAGCAGCCGATCAGCAGGACCAGCATCATGGACAGGACGAGCGCCTTGCGGACGTAGCTCATCTCGTGCCGCTCCGGGACCTCCGAGGCGTCGGCGTGCGGCATGAACCGGTCGTGAATGAAGTCCGCCATGGCTTCTGTCCCTTTCAGCGCGCAATGGTCCGAGCACCGCCGGTCTTGCGGAAATTCATCGGGTGGGAATTCGACTCCCGCACACGCATGATATCGAGCCGGACACGGCGGCAGGATCGGCGGCAGGATCGGCGGGTGGTCACACGCCGCTCGTCACCCCTTTGGTGGGCGCCGCGCCCGGCGGGTGCATGGCGCCGTCGTACCTCGGCTTGGCGCGCTCCTCCGCCGCCGGTTCCCGGATCCGGAACCAGGCGACGTAGAGCGCCGGCAGGAAGAGCAGCGTCAGCAGGGTCGCCACGATCAGGCCGCCGATGATCGCGTAGGCCATGGGACCCCAGAACACCTCCGGCGCGATGGGGATCATGCCCAGGCTCGCCGCCGCCGCCGTCAGCAGGATCGGCCGCACCCGGTGCATGGTGGCGTTGATGACGGCGTCCCAGGGATGCTCCCCGGCCTCCAGATGCTCGTCGATCTGGGCAATCATGATGACCGAGTTGCGGACGATCATGCCGATCAGCGCGACCACGCCCAGAATGGCGACGAAGCCCAGCGGCGTGCCGGTCGGCAGCAGCGCCGCGACGACGCCGATCAGGCCGAGCGGCGCCACGCTGATGACCAGGAACAGCTTCTGGAAGCTTTGCAGCTGGATCATGAGGATGGTCAGCATGACGAAGACCATGATCGGGAAGACGGCGGTGATCGAGGCCATGCCCTTGGCGCTGTTCTCCACCGTGCCGCCCGCTTCGACGGTGTAGCCGGGCGGCAGGCTGCGCCGCAGCTCGTCCACCGCCGGGGCCAGCTGCTGCACCACCGTCGCGGCCTGCAACGGGGGGACCAGATCGGCCTGGACGGTGATGGTCGGCAGGCGCGTCCGCCGCCAGACCACCGGCTGCTCCAGGTCGTAGCGCATGGTCGCGACCTCGCCCAGCGGCACGGTGCGGCCGTCCGGAATGGCGATCTGAAGGTTGCGCAGCGTCTCGATGGAGCTGCGCTCCGCGTTGGTCGCCTGGGCGACCACGTCGATCAGGTAGATATCGTCGCGCACCTGCGTGAAGGCGGCGCCCGATACCGTGGCGTTCAGCGCCTGGTTGAGCGACTTGGAGCTGATCCCCAGCAGGCGGGCCTTGTCCTGGTCCACATCGACCCGCACCACCTTCGACGGCTCGTTCCAGTCGTAGTTGACCAGCAGCGTGTAGGGGTTGGTGCCGATGGTGTCGGCCATCCGGGCGGCGATGGCCCGCACCTCGCCCACGTCCGGTCCGGAGACGCGGTACTGGATCGGCCAGCCGACCGGCGGCCCCATCTCCAGCGGGCTGACCCGCGTGTTGAGATCGGAGAAGTTCTCGTTCAGCACCTTCTCCAGCCGGGCGCGGACGGCCTCGCGGACCTTGTAGCCCTTGGTCACCACCACGGCCTGCGCGAAGTAATCGTTGGCCAGCTGCACGTCGAGCGGCAGGTAGAAGCGCACGGCGCCCTGGCCGATGTAGAAGCTCCAGCGCTCGACGTCGGGGTCGGCCGCCAGCACCTTCTCGAAGCGATCCACCACCTCCTCGGTCGACCGGATTGAGGCCGTCTGCGGCAGGGTCAGATTGACCAGCAGCTCCGGGCGGTCGGAGGCGGGGAAGAACTGCTGCTGGACGAAGCGCAGGCCGAAGACCGACAGGCCGAACAGCAGCAGCGTGGCGACGATCACCAGATAGCGCGCCCGCATGGCCAGGCGCAGGCTGCCCCGGAACATCCGCATCAGGCGTCCCGGTTCGCCGCCATGCTTCGATTTCATGGTCTTGGGCAGCACGTTCACCCCGATGAGGGGCGCGAACAGGACCGCCACGATCCAGGAGAACAGCAGCGCCATCGCCACCACGGCGAACAGCGTGAAGCAGTATTCCGCCGCACCGCCCTGGGCGAAGCCGATGGGAATGAAGCCGGCCACGGTGATCAGCGTGCCGGTCAGCATGGGAAAGGCCGTGGAGGTGTAGGCGAAGGTCGCCGCCTTATCGAGGCTGAAGCCCTCCTCCAGCTTGGTGATCATCATCTCCACGGTGATCATGGCGTCGTCCACCAGCAGGCCGAGCGCGATGATCAACGCGCCCAGCGAGATGCGCTGGAGCGTGATGTCGAAGAACTCCATGCCGATGAAGGTCATGCCCAGCACCAGCGGGATGGAGGTCGCCACCACCAGCCCGGCGCGCAGGCCCAGGCTGATGAAGCTGACCACCAGGACGATGACGACGGCCTCCTTCAGCGCCTTGGTGAAGCCGGCGACCGATTCCTCGACCACCACCGACTGGTTAGCGACGAGGTGGACGCCGATGCCCACCGGCAGGTTCGCCTCGACCTGCCGCATCCGCTCGCGGATGCCCTCGCCGAAGGTCAGCACGTTGCCGCCGGCCGCCATGGAGATGATCATCCCGATGGCCGGCTGCCCGTTGTAGCGGAACAGCGGCGACGGCGGGTCCGCGTAGCCGCGCCGGATGTCCGCCAGGTCGGCCAGCCGATAGAATTTGTCGTTGGCGCGCAGGCTGATGGCGCGCAGGCTGTCCTCCGACGTGAAGGCGCCGCTGACCCGGACCGAGATCTTCTCGTCGCCCGCCTGCACCACGCCGGCCGGCGCCACGGCGTTCTGGGCCTGAAGCTCGGCGATGACCTGCTCGCGGTCGATCCCCATCGCGGCCAGCTTGCGCGTCGAGAAGTCGAGGTAGATCCGCTCGTTCTGGACGCCGACGAACTGGATCTTGCCGACGTCCGGCACGCGCATCAGGTCGGCCCGCGCGGTCTCCGCGTAGTCCTTCAACTCGCGGTAGCTGAAGCCGTCGGCGGTGAAGGCGAAGACCGTGCCGAAGGTGTCGCCGAACTCGTCGTTGAAGGCCGGCCCCTGCACGCCCTGGGGCAGGGTGGCTTTCATGTCGGCGATCTTCTTGCGGACCTGATACCACAGGTCGGGCACCGCCTCGGCCGGCGTGTAGTCCTTCAAATTGACGTAGACGACCGAGATGCCGGGCTTGGTGTAGCTCTTGACGTAGTCGAGATAGGGGATCTCCTCCAGCTTCTTCTCGATCGGGTCGGTCACCAGCTTCATGGTGTCCTCGATGGTGGCGCCGGGCCAGTTGGCCTGGACCACCATGGTCTTGATCGTGAAGGCCGGGTCCTCCTCGCGACCGAGGCGCATGTAGGCCATGCCGCCCGCCAAGGTCAACGAGATGATCAGGTACCAGACGAAGGAGCGGTGGCGCAGAGCCCACTCGGAGAGATTGAAGCCGGTCATGGTGCCGCCGCCGTTTCGATTTTCTGGTTGAACCGGACTCTCTGGCCTTCGCTCAGGCTGTGCACGCCCGCGGTGACCACGACGTCGCCGCGGGTCAGGCCCTCGGTGACGATGACCGGGCCATCGCTTTCCCTGGCCCGGATCACGACCGGCTGGCGCCGGACGGTCTGGGCCTTCGGGTCGACGACCCAGACGAAGCTCCGCCCCCCCTCCTCGAACAGCGCCGTTCCCGGCAGCTCGACCACCGGGGCGGGGGGCTGCTTCAGGCGCCCGACGACGGTCGCGCCGAGGCGCAGGGCGTCGGGCGGGTTGTCCAGCGCGATCCGGACGGTGTGGGTCCGGGTGACGGGATCGGCCTGGGGCGAGATCTCGCGGACGCGGCCCACCGCCGCGATGTCCGGTGCGCCGGCCAGCGCGACCTCGATCACCGGGTCCTTCGGCGCCGCCCGGATGCCGGTTTCGGCGACGTTGAAGACGGCTTCGCGCTCCTCCGGCTGGGCGACGCGCACCACCATCTGGCCGGCTTCGACCACCTGTCCGGGCTCGGCCCCGATGGTGGTCACCACGCCGTCCCGATCCGCCCGCAGCTCCGTGTAGCCGACCCGGTCGCGGGCCGATTGCAGCGCCGCCTGCGTCGCGACGACCTTGGCGTCGGCGGTGCGCATCGCCAGCAGCGCCGCGTCGTACTGCGCCTGGGGCGCGTTGCCGTTGGCCAGCAGTTCCCGCTTGCGGTACTCCTCGTTGCGCGCCTGCACCTGATCGGCCTGCGCGGAGGCGAGGTTCGCCTCGGCGGTCCGCAGCGCGTTGCGCTGGTCCTGGTCGTCCAGCCGCGCCAGCACGTCGCCGGCCTTGACCAGACTGCCGACATCGACCTTACGCTCGACCAGTTTTCCGGCGATGCGGAAGCCAAGGTCGGCGTCGGCCCGCGCCTCGATGGTTCCGGTGGCGGAGCCGCCCATCCGGAAGGTCACCGGCTCCACCGTGATCGTTCGCACCGGGCGGATCACCGGCGCCGCATCGGCGTGATGGCCGCCCTGCGGCTGACAGGCCGCCAGCGTCGGGGCCAGGGCCAGCAGCGCGATGAGAAGCGGGTTCGTGGTTGGCTGCCGCATGCTTGGGGGCCGCATGGTTGGTCGCGCGATGCGGGTCATGCGCCGCTCCCCTGCTTGATGGTGACCTTCTGGTCCGGCCGCAGCTTCTGGACGCCGCCGACCACCACCAGATCGCCATCGCTGAGGCCGCTGGAGACGGTGACCGTACCGGTGTCGTATTGAAGGACGGAGACGGGGCGCAGGCTCACCGTGTCGGCCGGCCGCGCCACGACCCAGACCGCCGGTTCCCCATTCTCCGTCTGGAACAGCGCCGAGGACGGCAGATTGACCACCGGGCGCGCCGGCAGCTTGGCCCGCCCGACGACGGAGGAGCCGAGCAGGAAGGCGTCGGGGGCGTTGGGCAGGGAAACCTTCACGGTGTAGGTCCGGGTCACCGGATCGACCCCCGGAGACACCTCGCGGATCGTTCCCTCGGTGACGGTCTTCGCATCGTTGACGAGCCGCACCTCGACCGTCGGCAGGCCCTCCCGTCCTTCAAGCCGGATGCTGGCGCCCGGCACCTGGAAGACCGCTTCCCGCTCTCCCGGATCGGCCAGCCGCAACACCGTCTGGCCGACGGCGACCACTTGGCCGGGCTCCGCCATCTTCGCCGTGATGACCCCGTCGCGGTCGGCCCGCAGTTCGGTGTAGGACAGCGTGTCGCGGGCCGAGCCCAGCTGTGCCTGGGCGGAGTTCAGCTCGGCCTGCGCCTGCTGGTAGCGCTTCTGGGCGTTGTCGTACTGGACACGGGTGGTGAAGCCGTTGGCGAGCAGGGAGCGCTGGCGCTCCTCCTGCGTCCGGCTCTGCTCGACGGCGGCCTGCGCCGCCGCCACGTCGGATTCGGCTGACTTCACGGCGTTGGTCTGGTCCTGGTTGTCCAGCCGCGCCAGCAGTTGGCCGGACGTGACCGTCTGCCCCACATCCACCAGCCGCTCGACCACCTTGCCGCCGACGCGGAAGCCGAGGTTGCTCTCGTGGCGGGCCTGTATTTCGCCGGTCAGCGCGGCGGTGCGGTCGAACTGGCTCACCTGCACCGGCAGCGCGCGGATCAGCGTCGCCTCGGCCGGTGGCGGTGCCGGCTGCTCGCAGCCGAGAAGCAGGAGGCCGGCGACGATCGCCGATCTGGATGACCCAAAGCCGGATAACCAGGACATGATGCCTCTCTCCTTCTCGGGGCCGTGTTACGCGGAGCGGTGGCGGCGGAGGATGTCGCGGGTGTGGAGCGCGATCATCCGTTCCTCGTCGGTCGGGATGACCCAGCCCTTGACCCGGCTGTCCGGCGTCGTGATGCACAGCGCGTTCGCGGCGTTGGCCGCCTCGTCGAGGTCGAAGCCGAGCCAGCGCGCCCGCTCCGCGATGGCCTTGCGGATGGCGGGCGCCCGTTCGCCGATGCCGGCCGTGAACACCAGCCCGTCGATGCCCCCCATGGCGGCGGCCAGCGCCCCGATGGCGAGGCTTGCCCGGTAGACGAAGCAGTCCAGCGCGAGTCTGGCGCGCGGGTCGGTGCTGGCCAGCAAGTCGCGGACGTCGTTGCTGATGCCGGACAGCCCCTTCAGGCCGCAGTCGTGGTACAGCAGCCGTTCGATGGCGCGGGCGTCCATGCCCTTGTCCATCAGGTACAGGACCACGCCGGGGTCGAGCTGCCCCGGCCGCGTGCCCATCGGCAGCCCGTCCAGCGCGGTGAAGCCCATGGTGCTGTCCACGCTGCGCCCGTCCCGGATGGCGCACATGCTGGCCCCGCTGCCGAGATGCGCGACGACGACGCGCCCGCCGGCGATCTGGGGGGCGAGGTCCGGCAGGCGCCCGGCGATGTATTCGTAGCTCAAGCCATGGAAGCCGTAGCGCCGCACCCCCTCCCGGTGGAGAGCCTCCGGGATGGCGTAGCGGTCGGCCGGTTCGGAATGGTGCCGGTGAAAGGCCGTGTCGAAGCAGGCCACCTGAAGCACGTCCGGCAAGAGCTTCCGGATCGCCCGGATCGGCGCCAGATTGTTCGGCTGGTGGAGTGGGGCGAGCGGGACATAGGTTTCCAGAGTCCCGATCACCGCGTCGTCCACCGCCACATGGGTGTCGTAGGTCGGTCCGCCGTGAACCACCCGATGCCCGACCGCCACAGGCATGGCGCCGCTCAGCCGTTCCCGCAGCCACGCGCCGAGAAAGGTCAGCGCGCCGGGAACCCCGTCACCGGACTCAGCCGGCAAGGGAACGCTTCCGTCCTGGAGAACCAGCCGGGGCGTCGTGCCGATCCCCTCGATCCGGCCGCGCAGGCGCACCGGCAGCGTCCCGTCCGCCGCATCGAACAGCTGGAACTTGATGCTGGAGGAACCGGCGTTGATGACCAGGATCGTTTCGGTCATGCCCGTCTCGGTCATGGTCGTTTCGGTCATGGCGACCTCACCCCTTCACCGGCTGCTCGACCCGCTGCTGGTGCGCGTACAGGGCCGCCACGGCGCAGGAGGCCATGCGCGTCATGACGCTGTCGGCCCGGCTGGTCAGCACGATGGGCACCCGCGCGCCCAGCACGATGCCGGCGGCATCGGCGTTCGCCAGGAAGGTCAGGTTCTTGGCGAGCATGTTGCCCGCCTCCAGATCCGGCACGACGAGAATGTCGGCCTGCCCGGCGACCGGGGACTCGATACCCTTGATCCTCACCGCTTCGGGGCTGATGGCGTTGTCGAGCGCCAGCGGCCCGTCCAGCAGGCCGCCGGTGATCTGCCCACGGTCGGCCATCTTGCACAGCGCGCCGGCCTCCACGGTGGAGGGGATTTTCGGGTTGATGGTCTCGACCGCCGACAGGATCGCCACCTTCGGCTGGGGATTCCCCAGCGCCCGCGCCAGATCGATGGCGTTCTGGATGATGTCGCGTTTGTCCTCCAGGGTCGGCGCGATGTTCACCGCGGCGTCGGTGATGAACAGCGGCTTCCCGTAGGTCGGCACGTCCATGATGAAGACGTGGCTGATGCGCCGCTCCGTCCGCAGCCCGCTGTCCTTCCTGGCCACCTCGCGCAGCAGCTCGTCCGTGTGCAGGCTTCCCTTCATGAGAAGCTGGGCACGCCCCTGGCGCACCAGTTCCACCGCAGTGGCGGCGGCGGCGTGGCTGTGGGGCACGTCCACGATCTCGTATGGGGCGATGTCGAGCCCGGACTCATCCGCCACCGCCCGGATGCGCGCGGCCGGACCGATCAGGATCGGGGTGATGAAGCCCTGGCGGGCCGCATCGACGGCACCGCCCAGGGACGAGGCGTCGCAGGGGTGCGCCACCGCCGTGGGAACGGGGGGAATCTCGCGGCAGGCAGCGACCAGCCGTTCGTACTTTTCGTGCCGATGCGGAGAGGATGGCTGGTTTCCGGCCATGGCGTTCCCTCCTCACCAGCGCAGATAGAGTCCGACATCCCCCGGCATGCCGCCGGGATAGTCCAGGATCTGCGCCCGCAACTTGTAGCCCTTGGCCCGCAGGGTCTTGTCGAAGACCTCGTAGGCTTCGCGGGCGAAGCCGGTCAGGGAATTCGGCCAGTCCGGCTCGAAATTGTTGATCGCCCGGCCACCGTCGGTGCAGTAGCTGCTCGGGAAGCGCGCAATCTGGATTTCCTTCACGCCGCGCGACGCGGCGTCGCGCACCGCGCGCGTGAACCGCTCCTTGGCGTCGGGGCGGATGTGCTGGTTCATGAAGGCTTCGCGGACGGTGTCCTGTTCCTTCATGTGCTTCTTTTCCCGCTCCAGGGCTTCCTGGAGCAGCGCCATCTCGTGCTCCTCGGCGAGCTTCCGGAGTTCGGCGGGCGAGATCAGGTCGTCGCCGATGTCGGGGACGGCCGTGGCCGCCTTGCTCTGATCAATGTTGCTCATGATGCGTTCCCCTTGTTGTTTGTCAGCCTTGTGCGTCGGCGCCGGGTTCACTTGGCCTTCGCGGTGCCCATCACGCCGCGCTGCGTGTCCGCCTTGCTGATGTCGGTGGCGGCCTTACCCAGCGACGATCCGCCGGCCCCGGGCAGCACGCGCAGGGGTGGTTCGCGCCCGGCCTCGATACGCTCCTCCTTGTTGTGCAGAAGGGCGTCCACCTGCCGCAGGCGGGCGCGCTGGTCTGGGGTCAGCGGTCCGGATGCCTCCAGAACGCGCTCCGCCAGCGCCATCACCTCCTTGCGCTCCTTCTCGCCGGACAGAAGCTTGGGCAGCGCGCCCATCGCCGCGGCTTCGTCCATCAGCATCAGGAAGACCTGTTCGCGGAAGACCGCGCGAACGGCGTCGACGGTCAGGTGCTGGGTGCCGGAATGCTCCTCGCGGATTTTCCGCAGCATCTGGAAGGCGCGCTCGTCGAGGGCGCCTTCGCCGCGCCGCGCGTGGATCAGGACGCGGAACAGCGCCTCCCGCACACCGCCTTCCTCGACGCGGGCCATGATCTCGGCCATCCGCTTCTCGACCAGGGCTTCGAACGCCTCGTCGCGGACATGCGGCGGCCGCGCGTCCTCGCCCGGCGCGGCCAGCCCGACCAGAGCCTGAAGGAGCGGTGCGTTGTAGAGGCCCATGAACAGGCGCTCGACGGCGCCGTCGCGCGCGTCCCGCCAGCGGTCAAGCCCCTGCACGATCTCGTCCGAGACGCGGTTCTGCGCGCTCAGGTACGGGTTGTCCGGGCTCACCGGGCGGCGGTGCTCGCGCACCCAGTCGGCCATGGGGCCGACCGGCGCCATGAAGGGGTTGAGGTGCGAGAACAGGTAATACTGGCTGCGCGCCGGGTTCATCATCCGCAGCCATTCGGCGAAGGGCTCGTTGACGGTCGCCTGGATGGAGGGCCGGGCGAAGGTGGCGTACAGACCCTTGTTGATGTCCGAGATGCGGGCCACCGCGGCGAAGCGCCGGTCGTCCTCCGGCGTGTTGCCGCCAAGCCCGCGGATGTCGTCGAGCGTGCGCGGCTCGAACCGCGTCACGTAATCGCCCGCGACCAGATCGGCGCCGGGGACATTCGGGTCCTTCGGCTGCAGGATCATCTCGTAGAGACCGGGTGGCAGCAGGTCGATGAAGTCGATGTTCTCGACGAATTCCGACGTTTCCTTGCGGGCGACGCGGCCGGACACGAAGATGCCCAGGTGCCCGATGTCGTGATGGAGGTTGTAGACGATGGTCTGCTCGTGGGCCCGGATGTCCTCGACGTCGCTGTAGAGGTCGAGGATCCAGCCCAGCGCCTGTTGCGGCGGCGTGATGTTGTCGCCGAAGGACGCGAAGACCAGGATGGGCGAGCGGATGTTGCGCAAATCCAGCCGGCGCCCGTTCCGGACGATGCCGCCGCTGGTCATCTTGTTGCCGACGAACAGCTCGTCGGTGATGGCCTCGATCTCCTCCCCGTTCATCAGGAAGAAGCCGCTCCACCACTTTTCGAATTCAAGGTACCGGTCCGCTTCCGTGTCGATATGGGCGTACAGGTTGTACGCCTTCTTCCAATAGGTGTTGGCCGGGTCCAGCTTCTCGAAGTTGCCGACCAGATGCGCCCCGTCGAAGCGGCCGTTGCCGAGATCGCTGGCCAGGGCGGCGAGCCAGGCGCCGCCATAGAGTCCGCCGAGGTAGCGCATCGGGTTCCGCCCCTTCACGCCAGCCCAATAGGACAGCGGTGAGCCCGCGATGATGATCGGTCCCATCAGGTCGGGCCGGACCGCGCTCAGCGCCATCACCGCCCAGCCGGCCTGGCAATTGCCGATGACGCACGGCTTGCCGCCCGCATTGTCGTGCAGTTTTCCGACATGCTCGATGAAGAAGGCCTCGGCTTCACCCACGTCGGCGAGGGTCTGGCCCGGCTCTGGTTCAGGATGGAAACCGATGAAGTAGCAGGGGTGGCCGGCGCGCAGAGCGGTGCCGATCTGGCTGTCCGGCTTGAAGCCGCCGATCCCGGGCCCGTGACCGGCGCGCGGATCGACGATCACGAACGGGCGCTTGGCCGGGTCCATGCCGACGGCGGGGTCCGGCAGAATGCGAAGCAGCATGTAATTGCACGGCCGCTTCAGCTTTCGTCCCTCCATCACGACCTCGTACGGGAAGGACAGGACGGGTGGCTTTCCTTTATCGGCGTGGTCCATGAACTGGTCGCCGCGGCGCCGCAGGACATCCAGGAACAGGACCCAGCGCTGCATGGCATCGACGCCATAGTCGAAAGCGTCCTGAAACGGGTTGGGAAGATTGAACGGGTTGGGGAAAGCCGGCGTTGGCCAACCACCATCCGTGTCTTTCCCGGCCACACTCTCTTCGACCGGCTTTGCCCCAGCCTGTTTCACCCCTGTTGATTTTGCTGCGGTCCCGTTTTCTGCGGGTTCGACGAAGGGGCCGAGAAAGGGAAATGCCGCGGTCCAGGCGGAAAACCAGCTCGCCAGAGGCTGCTGTTCCGTCAGGGGACGCACCCGCCGATTTTTCATCACATGTCCTCTTTGGCTGTACGCTCCTGCGCCGGCTGTGCGTTCGCTGTGCCGACCGGCTTCTTTGCATCCGCGAAGGCGTTGCGACGCCGGCGCTGCGGATACCGACCCATGATGAGAACGTGAGGGGCCAAGGCGCTGGCTTCGACACTGGCTTTAAGACACGGGAAATACTGCACCGCATCATCCGCCGCGTTGAAGCATGCAACTGTTGGCGCTGTTACCGTATCAGGCTGCTTTCCCTTGGTGGTTCATTCCCGAAACAGTGCGGCGGCACCGTCTTCCGGCGGGGATTCGGGCTTTGAATTTTTCATGAATGAGATTCGGATTTTGGCAAACCCACCCCAGCGGGTCTTTGTGCGTTTTTGTTTAATAATTTTATGGAATTTTTCTTTCATTAAGCAAGAATGCGCCCTGCAAGGGGGTAAATTCTGCTCGTTCATTGGCATAATGAACAGAGGATGACCCTCTTCACATGACCGATACGGTGGGCGTTACCGTAGCATGACTGCGCTTTGGCTTGGAGGAATGCTACCTTCCAAAGCACAGTGTCTTGCGAGTTAAATTCTCGCCCCCGACCTGTGCACCCCGTCCATCCGATCGGCGGTCCATCGATTTCGCATCGGGCCGGCCGGTTCGTCGGGGAAGCGTCTCCTGTCCCTGAAAATCCGCTTACAAAAAGCCGCCCACAAAAAGCGCTGGGAGCAAACCATGAAACACCGAACCAAGGTCGCTCTGGCCGTTGCCCTGACGGCGACGGTGATCACCGCCGCGAACGCGCAGATGGGGCCGGCCCCCACGGAAACCAATTTTCAGGTCCGCACCACGGGCGACCTTGTGCGGCTGTGCGAAGCCACGCCAAACGACCCGACCGGCATCGCGGCGCTCCATTTCTGCCACGGTTTCGCCGTCGGCGCCTATCAATACCATCAGGTCGTAACGGCCGCCGAAGGCAAGCGCCAGCTGGTGTGCGCGCCGACGCCACCACCGTCGCGCAACGACGCCGTTTCCGCTTTCGTCACCTGGGCAAAGCAGAATCCCAAGCTGATGGACACGCCGCCGGTGGATGGGCTGTTCCGCTTCCTGTCCCAGCGCTACCCCTGCCGCGCCTGATCCCGCCGGCATCCGCTTCCTCCGCCGCGGTCCACGGCCTTCGATCGAAGGCCAACCAGGATGGGAAAGACCATGAAACCCACACAAATCCTCCGCGTCGCCGTCGTCGCGCTTCCCCTTGCAGCGTGCGCCGACATGTCACCGACCCAGCAGCGCGCGCTCACCGGCACGACCGGAGGTGCTGCCGGCGGAGCGCTGATCGGCGCCATCGCCGGCAACGCCGGCATGGGTGCGGCCATCGGCGCCGGTGCCGGTCTGGCCGGCGGTCTGCTCTACGACTATCACAAGCGGACCGAGGCCTCGGCCTACCAGCGCGGCGTCCAGCAGGGGTCCACCCAGCAAAGCGGCACCCAGTGACCCGCGGCGGTCATGCGCTGAGGTGGTCATGCGCTGAGGTGGTCATGCGCTGACGGGGACGTTCTCGCCATGCCGCCGATCCCGCTGGATGGCAGGCGCGTCCTCGTCACGGGCATTGCCAACGACCGCGTAAAGGACAATCGCGAAGCTTGGCCAGCCTTTGTCATGCCGTGACGTTGTCATGCTGCGACGTGGCTGGCATTCTGATGGCGATGATACCGTTCCTGGCGCATGAACCACGATCCTGCGAGCAGACCGTTGCCGCTGCGGCGGTTGTTCGCGACGTTCTCGGCGGCGCCGCCTCAGCCGCGTATCTCTACGGATCGGCGGTCGCGGGCGGCCTGCGCCCGAACAGCGATCTCGACATCCTCGTCGTCACCGAGCGATCGCTGTCAAACACTGAGCGCGTCGCGATCATCCGTCAGCTTCTGCCGATCTCGGGAAGCACCGCCGTCGGCGGGCCGGGCCGCCCCATCGAACTCACCATCCTCGCCCGCCCGGCCCTGACCCCATGGCGTCACCCCGGTTGCCTTGAGCTTCAGTATGGCGAATGGATGCGCGCCGAGTTCGAGCGGGGCGGCATGCCCGAATGGCCGTGCCGGGATCCCGACGTCGCCGTCCTGATCGAGACGGCCCGCCGCGGAGCCCTGCCGCTCTTCGGCCCGCCCGTCGACTCGGTCCTCGGCCCGGTGCCGCGCGCGGATCTCGTCCGGGCCATGATGGACATGGTGCCGATCCTGATTCCGGGCATCGAAGAGGGGGACGACAGACGAAACGGGCTGCTGACCCTGGCGCGCATCTGGACGACGCTCACGACCGGCGAGATCCTCCCGAAGGATCAGGCCGCCGATTGGGCGCTCGCGCGTCTGCCCGAGGAACACCGGCGCGTTCTGGCGCACGCCCGGGCGGCCTATCTCGGCGAGGAGCGGGAGGATTGGAGCGATCTCGCGCCGGGGGTGCGACCGCATGTCGACCACGTCATCGCACGCATCCGGACCCTGACGGCTGGCACATCACCGGAGTGACGACGGATCGGCGGGGGCTGGCAGGGCGGAAGCGTCCGCGCCATGACAACCCTCACAGCGGTCAGTAACCGGGCGGCGCAGTGACGGTGACGTAGGTGACGCTTCCGTCCACATAGCTGCGGTTGTACCAGGTTCCACCGCAGCCGTAATAGCTGACGCCGCCGTACGGCACGACGGTGGGCGTGCAGGGAAGCACCGTCACGTAGTTGGGACCCGCCGTGGCGGCACCGGCGATGTAGCCGGCGGTCGCTCCCACCGCCGCACCCGCAAGGGCCCAGCCCCAATCGTCATCATCGTCGTCATAATGATGACCATCCCAGTCGTTGGCGATGTTCTGCGCCGCGTAGGCCCGCGATTCCGTGCGTTCGGTCTGGCCTTGCTGGCGGGCTTCCGTGCGTTCGGTCTGGCCCTGCTGGCGCTGGCCCTGCCGCTCGGTCCGCTCCTGCTGGCCCGAAGTGCGCGTGTCGGCCCGGGCTTCCGTGCGGGTCTGCTTCGTCTCGGCGCGCTGCGCGGAACGCTCCGTAGCGCCGGACTGCCGGGACGCCGTCTGTGCGGAGGCCATCCGGTCGCTCGACCGCTGGGTGGCGCCGGCCTGACGAGCCCCCACTCCCGCCGTGGATCGTCCCGCCGAGGAACGTTGAGCGGAAAAGCCGCCACCCGCCGCCGGACCGGACCGGGAACTGTCTCTTATACACATCTCCGAGCCCACGAGACTATAAC